>DALZRX010000018.1:3571-23555 GCA_032015805.1 Achromobacter sp. | reverse complement strand
GCCCGCTCCCGCCGCTGCGTCGTCGCGTGGCGGGCCGCCTGCCGGGGCCGCCGCCGGCGGTGTTCCCGCAACACGATCGAAGCACGCGAGCCGCTGCAGACTGGAAACGATCGCCGTGCAATCGCTGGTGGAAGGGATCGATGCGGGGCTGGCAAGGCAGCTCGCGGCAGCCAGCGTCAGGATGAGCAATACGCTAGGGGATTTCATGGGTTGGGTTCCTCGCGGTCCAGATTCCAGGCCTGGCATCTGCGCGCCAGCGTGCGCTTCGGAATGCCCAGGCTTTGCGCGGCACGGCTGCGCGAGCCTTCCAACGCTTGCAGGCGCGCCGTGACGAGCAGGCGCTCAAAGGTGTCAAGCGCCTGCGGCAGGTTGTCGGTTTGAAGCAGGCCTTGCAGGTTGCGATGCACGTGGTCGGCGCACCCGCCGTCCGTGCTGTCCGCCTGCAGTTGCCGCAGGAGCTTGCGGTTGATCGCCTCGCCGGGCCGGGCCCGCTCGGCGGCAACCAGCAGCAGGCTGCGCAGTTCGCGCACGTTGCCGGGAAAAGGTTGGCCTTCCAGGAACGCCAGCGCGTCGGAATCCAGCGCCGCCACGCGGGAGCGCTGCTCACGGTTGTGCTCCAGGATGTGGTGCGCCGCCAGGGCGGGGATGTCCTCCGGCCGGTCTCGCAGCGCGGGCAGGTGCAGTGTCTGCTGCCGGATCCGGAAATACAGGTCTTCGCGGAATCGGCCGTCTTGAATCATCTGTGCAAGCGGCTGATGCGTCGCGCAAATAAGGCGAAAGTCGGAGGCAAGCTCGCGCGCGCCGCCGATCGGGCGATATTTTTTTTCATTGAGCAGTCGCAGCAAGGCGGCCTGCAGGGCAAGCGGCATGTCGCCGATTTCGTCCAGGAACAGCGTTCCGCCGTCGGCCTCGGCCACCAGGCCCGCGCGCGCCTGCGTGGCGCCGGTGTATGCGCCACGAACGTTGCCGAACAACTCGGCCTCGATCAGGTCCTTGGGAATCGCGGCGCAATTCACCGGCACAAACTTCCCGCCCCGCGGGGACGCCTGGTGTATCAGCCAGGCGGCGTGGTCCTTTCCCGTGCCGGTCTCACCCGTCATCAACACCGCCAGCGTGGACTCGGCAAAGCGCAGGATGTCTTCGCGCACGCGCTTGGCGGCAGGACTGACGCCGATGAATTCGGCAGCCAGCAAGCGGGCGGTGCGCACGCTGCGGCGCTCCTCCTGCGGCTGGCGGACGCTGCGCTGGTAACGCGCGCTTTCGGACGCGCTCATTTGCGCATGCAGACGCGCAGACAAGGTTTCGTGGGTTTGCGCCAACAGCCGCCACAGCGGATCGTCGCGCCAGGCGCTCAAACTGCGCGCGTCGCCGGCCAGCACAAGCACGGTGGCGACCTGCTGGCGGCTGTCCCGCTGCGGCAGGGCCAACAGCGCGTGGTGCAATCCCACGCATTGCGCCAGGCGTTCAAATCCCGCGCCTACAGCGACCAGGCTGGCCATGCGCTCTACAAAACACGGCTTGCCCGCCGTCAGGCTGTAGACCACTGGATCGTCCAGCGCGTTCATGTCCATGGGGGCAAGCTGCTCGAGCTCAAGCGGCACGCTGGCGAGCGGCAGCAGTTGGTCTCCTGCCGCGTCACGTCCGTACAGGCAGGCGGCGCGCAAGCCTGCGCGGTGGGTGGCGGCGGACAGAAAAGCATGAGCCAGCGCCTGTGGGCTAGGGGCTGCCGCCAGATCCCTGGCAATTTCGGCCACGTCAATCGCGTCCATGGGCGCGCCCTAGTCCAGACTGGCCGAGAAGGCGCTGGACTGCCATTGCAAGCGCGCATGGGAAAACGGCGCGCCGCTTGCCAGTCGCTGCAGGACCGCCAGCGACAACGGGGGCAGCAGTTCTCCGTCGATGCTCGCGTCAAGCAGGCGTGCGCCGTTCTCGTGCCGGCTGCAGCGCCGGCGCAGTTCCGCGCGCGCTTCCCCGTCGATTTCCAGCACGGCGTCATAACGGGCGCCGAACTGGCCTTGCAGACGCTCCAACCGCGCTTCGACGATCTCGCCCAGCACGGCTTCGTCCAGATAGCGGTAGGGAACAACCTGCATGCGGGCAAGCAGCGCGGGCTTGAAAAACGCCATCAGCCGCTGGCGCAGCGCCGCTTCGGGCAGGTCGGCCAGCATGCTGTCCTGGTCGTCAAAGCCCAGGTTCGATGTCAGGACGAACAGCACGTTCCGACAGTCGATCTGCCGCCCTTCCCCGTCGGCCAGCTCGCCCTTGTCGAAGGCTTGGTAGAAGATGTTCAGCACATCAGGGTGGGCCTTCTCCACTTCGTCCAGCAGCACGACGGCGTAGGGCTGCTTGCGGATGGCCTCGGTCAATACGCCACCTTCGCCGTAGCCCACATAACCCGGCGGCGCGCCCAGCAAGCGCGCCACGGTGTGCTTGTCCTGAAACTCGGACATGTTGATGGCGGTCAGGAAGTTCTTTCCGCCGAACAGGGATTCGGCCAGCACCAGCGCGGTTTCGGTCTTGCCGACGCCGCTGGGGCCGGCGAGCAGGAATGCGCCCAGCGGCGTGCCGGGCCGGCGCAGGTCGGCCATTGCGGTAAGCAGGTGCTTGTGAACTCGCTCTATCGCGGCATCCTGGCCCTTGACCCGTTCACGCAACAGCGCCGGCAATTGCGCCAGGCGTTCCACCTGGCTCGTGCCTAGCGTCGTCACGGGAATGCCAGTCCAGTCCGCGATGACCTGGGCGATCTGCTCCCGGCCCACGTCGGCATGCAGCAGCGCGCCGCCGTGCTGCAGTTCCGCCAACTCGGCGACTGCGCCGGCGAGGCGAGCTTCCTCGCCGGCGCACACGTCGTCACTCAGCCGGCTTCTCAGCGCGACGATGTCGTCGACAAGCAGCTTCTGGCGGGTCCAGGATGCCTGGATTTGCGAAATATGCCGCTGCACCTCGGCCGTCATTTCGTCCAAGGCCGCCAGCCGGGCGGGATTGGCTTTTTTCCCGGCGCGCGCATCCCGCCGCAGCAAGGCTGCCTCGGTCTCGATCTGATTCTGCTCCTGCATCAGACGCGCCAGCCTGCGCGGGGGTTCGGCCAAGGCGGTGGCCACGCGCGCGCATGCCGTGTCCAGAACGTCGATTGCCTTGTCCGGAAGTTGACGGCCGGACAGGTAGCGCGCCGACAACGCAACCGCCGCCTGCACAGCGTCATCGCCAATGTAGACACCGTGCGCGGCCTCATACGTCTGGCGCAGGCCGCGCAGGATATGGACGGCGCTTTCCGGGTCGGGCTCATTCAGCTTGACCAACTGGAATCGGCGCGCCAACGCCGGATCCTTCTCGACATATTTTTTGTACTCGGACCACGTCGTGGCGGCGATGGTGCGTAGTTCGCCGCGCGCCAGCGCGGGCTTGAGAAGATTGGCCGCGTCGCCGCCGCCCGCCGCGTTCCCGGCGCCGATCAGCGTATGCGCTTCGTCGATGAAAAGAATGATCGGCCGCGCGGCTGTCCTGACTTCGTCGATCACCGCTTTCAGGCGTTTTTCGAATTCGCCCTTGACCGACGCGCCGGCCTGAAGCGCACCGAGGTCCAACACCCAAACCGCCACCTGCAGCAGCGGTTCAGGGACGCGCGCCTGGGCAATACGCAGCGCCAGGCCCTCGATGACCGCGCTTTTTCCGACGCCGGCATCACCCACGACGATGGGATTGTTCTTTCTGCGGCGGGACAGGATGTCTATCACGAGGTCGATTTCGGCATCCCGGCAAAGCACAGGGTCTATCCCGCCGTCGCGCGCCTGGGCGGTCAGGTCATGGCCGAACCGGGCAAGCGCGCTGTCGCCGTCCGGCAAGGTCGGAACGGTTCCAGCCGATGCGCCTGCGGCGCGGGTTTCCGACGAGTCAGCCAGCAGCGCGTTGAAGTTCTTTCGCAGCGCTTCGCGATTGACGCTCTCAAAGATTGAGACGGCGGACAGTGGCAAATAGCGCGCGGCGTTCAGCAGCGCCGCCAGGAACAGGCTGCCTCCGCGGATATCCGTCTGGCCCAGCTCCAGCGACCCCAGCAGCCAGGCTTCCTGCAACAGCTCGATCAGCAACGGCGAAAAGGTGGGGTATTGGTCCGAATTTTCTGCCTGATACGAAGCGCCGCGCGCCAAGGCGGCCCGGGCCTCATCGACATTCAGCCCGGCCTGGCGCAGCAACAGCCTCACGTCGCCCAGTGGCTGGTCCAGAAGGCACGAAACCATCTGGGCCACAGTCACCTCGGTGCCTCGCTGGCTGATGCACAGGCTGGACGCCTCCTCCAGCGCCTGCCGGCAGGCAGGATTCAAACGCTGAATGACTGCGGGTAAATCGATTCTGATCATGAAAAGCACTCGGCCGACTCAATGTCGATATTTATTTTTTGAGAACCACCGCTCCACGAGCGCGGCATTAATTAATACCGGCGTTTATTGGAACAACCCGAAATACGCGGCAAGAATATGCGATACCAAACAGAATAAACAAGCATTTATTTTTTCGAATTCTTATTATTCTGAATTTCGTATAACACCCTTAGGATCACCGAATTCAGTATTTCAAAACTAAAAACCAATTATTAAAAGCCGCAGGCATAACGCCCTGTTTATGCCAGGCAGCCTTAACCGGCGTTTCCGCGTTAATAACCAGGAATCCAAATGGCAACAAAATCGGCGTCCGTCGCCCCGCAAGAACGTATCAATATCAAATACGTGCCCGCGACGGGCGATCAGCAGACAGAAATGGAACTGCCGCTCAAGCTGCTCGTGACCGGCGACTTCAAGGGGCATGGGGAAGAAGCTGCACTGGAGGAACGTCCGCTGGTCCGCGTCGACAAGGACAACTTCGACGAAGTGATGACGGGCGCGGCGCTTCACCTGGCGATGCAGGTGCCGGCCCGCCTAGGCGACGGGCAAGAGGACGACACGCTGAGCATCGCCTTGCAATTCAAGGGGATCCAGGACTTCGCGCCGGATGCCATCGCCCGCCAGGTACCGGAATTGAACAAGCTGCTGGAGCTCAGGGAGGCGCTCGTGGCGCTCAAGGGCCCGCTTGGCAACGTCCCCGCCTTCCGCAAGCAGTTGCAGTCGCTGCTAGCCGACGACAAGACTCGCAGCGCGTTGGCCAAGGAACTGGACCTGGTGCTGGACACGCCCGCTTCCTGATCCCCTCCTCCCCACTTCCCGCCCATCGGTTTAAAAGGACAAGCGCATGAAGGCCCAAGCCAGCGTTGCACCGGAAATGAAACAAAGCCAGGGTCTGCTCGAGCAGATCATGGCGCAGACCCGAATCGAGCCCACCCACGAGGGTTATGCCGTCGCCGAACGCGGGGTCGCGGCATTTATCGGCGAGATTCTCAAAAGCCAGGACCGTGAGCAACCGGTAAATAAACAGCTCGTCGATCAGATGATTGCCGAAATTGACCGGAAGGTCGGTCATCAAATGGACGCCATCCTGCATCACAAACCGCTGCAGGAACTTGAGTCGGCCTGGCGCGGCCTTAAATTGCTGGTGGATCGCACGGATTTTCGGGAAAACATCAAGATCGAAATCCTGCACGTCACCAAGGAAGAACTGCTGGATGATTTTGAAAGCTGCGGCGACATTACCCGCAGCGGTTTGTACAAGCACGTGTATACCGCCGAATACGGGCAGTTCGGCGGCGAACCCATTGCCAGCATCGTGGGCAATTACACATTCGGCCCGTCGGCGCCCGACATCAAGCTGCTCAGCTATGCGGCTTCGGTGGGCGCGATGGCCCATGCGCCATTCCTGGCGGCGGCAGGGGCCGAATTCCTGAACCTCTCAAGTTTCCAGGACCTGCCCAATCTGAAAGAAGTCAAAGATATCTTCGAAGGCCCGCGCTTTGCCAAATGGCGAGGCATGCGCGAATCCGAAGATGCGCGCTACCTCGGGCTGACCATGCCGCGTTTCCTCTTGCGCCAGCCCTACGATCCCCTGGAGAACCCGACCCGCAGCTTCGTGTACCGCGAAACCATCGCGGGCGACCACGACAACTATCTGTGGGGCAACACGTCCTACCTGCTGGCCAGCCGCATCACGGACAGCTTCGCCAAATACCGCTGGTGCCCGAACATCATCGGACCGCAATCCGGCGGCGCCGTCGATGACCTGCCGGTGCACCTGTATGAATCCCTCGGCCAGTTGCAGGCCAAGATTCCCACCGAGGTACTGGTGTCGGACCGCAGGGAATTCGAATTGTCTGAAGAGGGATTCATTCCCCTGACCATGCGCAAGGACAGCGACAACGCCGCGTTCTTCTCCGCCAACTCGGTGCAGAAGCCCAAGCGCTTCCAGAAGACGCCCGAGGGCCAGCATGCGCAGACCAACTACAAGCTGGGCACGCAACTGCCTTACATGTTCATCGTCAACCGCCTCGCCCACTACATCAAAGTGCTTCAGCGCGAGCAGATCGGCAGTTGGAAGGAGCGGCAAGACCTCGAGCGAGAACTCAACGGCTGGCTCAAGCAGTACATCGCGGACCAGGAAAGCCCGTCCTCCGATGTCCGCAGCCGTCGTCCGCTGCGCGCTGCGAGGGTCCAGGTGCAGGATGTTGCCGGCAATCCAGGCTGGTATCAGGTGTCGCTGGCGGTCCGTCCGCACTTCAAATACATGGGCGCGAACTTCGAACTGTCGCTGGTCGGGCGTCTGGACAAGGAATAACAGGGCATGCCCAGGACCTCCGGACAGGCGAGCCTGTTCGAGCGGCTGGAACCGGACGCGCCGCCGCGGCGCGTCCGGTCGCGCCAGGATGCCGCGGCGGCTCGCATCCACGCCATCAAGCGGCACCTGGAACTGATCCTCAACAGCCGGCGCGGCTGCTCGATGAGCACGCCTGGCCTGGGCCTCAGGGACTTCAACGACGCAGCCATCGGCAGCGCCGACCTGCTGCTGCGGGTCAGCCAAGACATCCGCCAGTCGGTGGCGCAGTTTGAACCCCGGGTGCGGGTGCTGGCAGTGCGCGCACGTCCCGATGCGTCGCGCCCCCTCGACCTGACGTTCCGGCTGGACTGCCTGGTGCCGCTCGCCAACGCAGAGGAACAGGTCGAAATCGACTTGATCATCCATCGCCCCGATCGACACGCGCAAATCGTATAGCCATCGCCCAAGGAGGCGCACCAGACATGCCGTTGCGGGGAAAATTCCGCGAAGAAATGGATTACCTGCGCCGCCTCGGCCGCGAGTTCGCGCGCGACAATCCGCAACTATCGCAGTTCCTGGGCGATGAGGCCGCCGACCCTGACGTGGAGCGGCTGCTGGAAGGCTTTGCGTTCTTGACCGCCAAGCTGCGGCTGAAGATCGAGGACGACCTTCCCGAACTCACCCATTCGCTGTTGCAGCTCTTGTGGCCGAACTACCTGCGCCCCCTGCCCAGCGTAACCATCATGCGTTTCGACCCCATCGACCGCGCGATCACGACGCGGCAGGTGATACCAAAGGGCACGCAGGTCCTCTCCCGCCCCGTCGCGGGCATTCGCTGCGAATTCCGCACCTGCTCGGACGTGACCCTGTACCCGCTTCGCATCCAGCAGGTCAGCGACGCGCACTCGCGCGAGAAATCGATCATGCGCGTCGACCTGGCGCCGCTGGCGGGAAGCTCGCTGGACAGTTTCGACTGCGACCAGCTCGACTTCCACCTGAGCGGCGACGACACCACCGCGCTGACCCTGTATCTGTGGCTATCCCGATATCTCGGCGAGATCCGCGTCGAAGTCGGCGGACTCACGCGACGGCTCTCGCCCCGCCAGGTCAGTTTTCCGGGATTTTCCTCGGACGAAGCGTTGCTGCCCTATCCGAAGAACGTGTTCGACGGCTATCGGATCCTTCAGGAATACTTCATCTTTCCACGCCGGTTCCAGTTCTTCAGCCTGACGGCATTACGGTCGCTATGGCCCCCGCAAAGCACCGGCAGCGTCCGCCTGGAATTCCATTTCACGCGCCCCATGCCGGCAGACATCCGGCTGCGCGATGGCGACTTGATGCTGTACTGCACGCCGGCCGTGAATCTCTTCGAGCATGATGCAGAGCCCATCAACCTCAACGGCCGCCAGGCCGA
Source organism: Achromobacter sp. (assembly GCA_032015805.1). Taxonomy (GTDB): domain Bacteria; phylum Pseudomonadota; class Gammaproteobacteria; order Burkholderiales; family Burkholderiaceae_B; genus Achromobacter. The sequence continues at coordinate 15,469 of DALZRX010000018.1, read as the reverse complement.
GCAGCGGATCCTGCCCGGCGGACAACGCCAGGACGCCTACGAGATCTTCAGCATCGACCGGGTGACCGGCTGGCACCGCAAGACCGACGGGCAACGCGGGAAATTCCTGCGCACCTTCCATCCCTTCGAATCCCTGCAGCACGAGATCGAGCACGCGCAGGGCCGCTGCGCGCTGTACTACCGCACGCGCATCGAAAAGGCGTTGGCCGCCGACGGCGTGCTGCATCGCGTGTCGTTCATCCGCAGCGACGAAACCGATTACATCGATGAAGACGAAACCATCTCCCTGGCGCTGACCTGCACCAACAAGGACCTTCCCCTGTCCCTGGCAGTGGGCGACATCTGCCAGCAGTCGCAGACCACGCCAACCTTCGCGCGTTACAGCAACGTCACCCGGCCGACGCCTTCCTATCGCCCCGTCCTGGACGGCGAATTGCAATGGACGCTGATTTCCAACCTGTCGCTCAATTACCTGTCGCTGCTGTCGACGGAGCCATTGAAGGCCGTGCTGCGCGGCTACGACTTCGCGGCGCTGCACGACATCCAGCGCGCGCGGGCCACGCGCAAACGGCTGGACGGAATCGAAGGCGCCGTCACCACACCGACCGACCTGCTGATGAAGGGCCTGCCCATCCGGGGCCTCAAGACGCGCATCCGGCTGGACCCGCAGGCCTTCCTGTGCGAAGGGGACCTGTACCTATTTGGCACCGTACTCAGCCATTTTCTTGCCCTGTACGCGAGCATCAATTCCTTTCACCTGCTGGAAGCAACCAACACCGGCAACAACGAGCGCTACGAATGGCCACTGCAGACCGGCAAACAACCCTTGATCTAGCCGACCATCTGCTGGCCGACGCGAAGAATTACGACTTCTTCCGCTTGCTCGAGCAGTTGCACGGCCTGCACTGCGACGACCTGGAAGCCCCCGACAGCGCGGCGCCGGAGCGTCAGCGCTTGCGGCTGGGCAGTTCCGCCGGGCTCGGGTTTCCGGCCTCGGACGTCGCGCTGGCCGAACGCATGCCCGAATCCGCCCGCAGCGACTATCGTGTGCAGGCCACATTCTTCGGCCTGCAAGGTACGGATTCTCCCCTTCCCGGCTATTACCTGGATCGGCTCGCCTTCGAGTACGGCCAGGGCGTCGGCATACGCCCGGCATTTCTGGACTTCTTCCACCACCGGCTGCTGACGCTGCTGCATCAGGCGTGGCGCAAGTACCGCTATTACGTGCGCTTCCAGCGCGAGGCTCGGGACCGGTTCTCGCGCTATGTTTTCGCCATGGTGGGACTTGGGGACGCCGAACTGCGCGGCGTGACGCCCATCGCCTGGAGCCGCCTGCTGAGCTATGCGGGCGCCATTGCGGGCCGCAGCCGCTCGGCGCAGGTGGTCGCCGGCATCATCGCGCACTGTTTCGACCTCAAGACCGTGCATCTGCGCGAGTTCGAGCCGCGATACATGCATATCCCGCCCGGCCAACGGCTCGCGCTGGGTCAGCGCAACGGGGTGCTGGGCGACACCTTCGTGATCGGTGATCGCGTGCGCACGCGGTACAGCAAGTTCACCATCGTCATCCCCGGCCTCGACCAACGGCGCTTTCGCGAGTTCCTGCCCAGCGGCGAGAATTTCGAGCGCCTGCGCAAGCTGATCGACTTCCTGCTGCGCGACCCCGCCGCCTATGACCTCGACCTGGGGCTGCGGCAGGAGGAGGTCCCGCCATTCAACCTGGGACGCACGAGCGGTGCGCACCTGGGGTGGACCAGCTTCGTGGCGCACACGGTCGTGCGCCGCGCCTCCCACGTCCGAATCAAGGCGCGCCTATGACCCATCCCTATTCCGAGCGCGGCATTGCGCTCGTCGTCGTCAACCCCCAGGCGCTGCAGCATGGCAGCACGCCACGCCACCGGTTCGACATATCTGGTGGCACCATCGGCAGTCACGGCGCAAGCTGGACGCTCGTGGACAAGGCCGGGCGCGTGCTGCCGCTGCACTGCGAGATCCGCCACAGCGACGGCGCATTCTGCGTGATCGACCGGTCCGGCCGCACGCAAGTCAACGACGCACGTGACCCATTGGGCGTAATGGTCGGTGCGCGCCTGAGCGACGGCGACGTGCTGCACATCGGACCCTACGAGATCGCGGTGCATCTGGACGATGCGCGGCATGCCATGCCGGACGCCTCCCGCCATCTCGCCCAGTACGACGTGAGCGAGATCCTCAATGAACGCCGCGATGGCCCGGACGCCTTGCCCGCCGACCGCTATGCGTTCGATCGGGCCGGCGGCACACCCGCCGCGGACGAAGTCTTCCAGGCGCTGGCGGCGCCGCGCGATGCCCATGCAGACCTCGACCCGCTGCGCGCCCTGGATGCCGCGGGACAGCCGGCTCCCTCCTTGTCCAGGTTCCAGGCCGACGGCGAGGCCCTGCCGCATCTCACCCCCTTCGCGCCCACCCAGCCGGACCTGGCCTCCACCCGTCATGCCGCGATCGCAGGCACGCCCAAAATCATCTCTGGAGACTTACGCATGTCGCAGTCACGCGAACCCACCCTTTCCGACTCCGCCTGGACGGGCACGGCGCATGAGGCGGCTGGCGACTCGTCCCAGACGGCATCCGCCTTGTTGCAAGGCCTGGGCGTCACGCTCGACGGCCTGGACGCCCACGCCACCCACACGCTGCTGCTCGAGGCCGGGCAGGCCCTCGCGGCGGCCATACGTGGTATCGGCGCGCTCTACGACACCACGGGCGCGCCGGCGTCGCGCATGGCGATGAACGCGCTGACGCTGCAGCCCATCGAGGACAATCCGCTGCGTCTGGGCCAATCCTATCCGGACACCGTGCGCGCCATGTTCTCCCGCGAGCGCAGCGTCGTGCACTTGTCGCCCTTGGCGGCGGTCGAAGAGACGATGTCGCAACTGAAGGCGCATCAGGCCGCCGTCGTCAAAGGCATCGAGGCGGGACTGGAAGCCTTGCTGCAGGCATTCTCGCCCGAGCTGCTGATGCGCCGCTTCCGCCGTTACCAGCCCGAAGAAGACGCGCACGGCGACCCGAGCGACTGGGCGTGGCGGATGTACACGCATTACTACGAAGAACTCAGTTCTGCCCGCCAAAGCGGCTTCGAGAAGCTATTTTGGGAGATATTCGCGCAGGCCTACGAATGCGCATTGCGCGCGGAGGCCCGATGACCAGGTCGATCCTGGTCGGACTCGCCGCCTGCCTGCTCACCGGTTGCGGCACGGTGGGCAACGTCCTGACCAAGACCGGGCAGATCCTGATGGACCCCTCGATCCCGGTCGGCGCGCCCGAGGATCAGCCCAGCCAGATCGGTCTGAGCCTCTACGCAGCCGACGATGTCAATCCGAATCCCGAAAGCGCCCCGGCGCCCCAGCGCATCGAGGCGCCCGGCACCGCCGGCCCGGCTGGCGGCGGTGAAGCCGGCGCATTTGAAGTCACCTTCAGGTCGGACAGCCGGCGTGAGCTGATCGCCGAACTGCACGGCCTGCTCAAAACGCTGGAGGACACCGCATCGCCGGCTCAACCGCTTCGCCGTTCCGATCGGGGTTCGTCCCGCGTTTCCCAAGCCCGCGCCGTGCCCGGCCAGGCACCACTGCCGGCTGTCATCGCCATCTCGGACCATTACCTGCCCCGCCGTGGGTTCGGCGCCGCGCCAATCCTTGCGAGCCAGCAGGTGACCCGGGCGCCATTTCCCCTCGCACTCGAGAGCGATGATGACCCCGGTGCAAACGAGAGGGAGCGTGGCCTGGGCCAATACAGCCAGGGAACTGCCCTTGCCTTTCCCCCGCCCGAGGCGCCCACGCGAACCATGGCCACGCCGATCGCGTTCAAGGTGCTGCAGCTCAAGGACGATTCACTGTTGCTAAACGCGGATGCGCTGCTGCTGGCCAAGGACCTGGCAAAGGCGCTGGGCACCACCCTTGTGACGCAGGATGACTATGTCCTGCAGCCCGGCCAGTTCAAGTACGTCGACTTCGCGCGCATCCGCGACGACACCCGATACGTCGCCATCGTGGCCGACTTCCACGCGCAGAACGGCGTCGTCTGGAAACAGGCCTTCCGCCTGGAACCCAGGGGCCGCCGCTATGCCTTGCTGCTGACCCTGACCGGCACGCGCGTCGCCATTACCGACGAAAGCCATCGGCCCCTGCCATCGAGTTCCAAACCATGACATCACGCAATCCGGTTATCTGGAGCGAGGGGCTTTTCGTCAAGCCCCAGCACTTTCAACAGCAGGCTCGCGCCAGCGAGCATCACGTCAATCAACGCGTCAATGGCATCAGCGAACACCTGTACGGTTTCAGCGAACTGGAGCTCAATCAGGAATACCTGAGCTTTGGCAAGATCGCCATCGTGCGTGCGCGGGGCGTGATGCCCGACGGCAGCGTGTTCGACATTCCCAACGACCAGCCGCCGCCCGTGCCGCTACCCATCACGGACGCGTCCGCCGTCAATCAAACCGTGTACCTGACGTTGCCGCTGCGTTCCGACGCTGTGCTGGAAGTGCAGTGGCCTGAGACATACGCCAATGCCCGCTACGTGACGCGCAGCGAAGAAGTGCGCGACACGCACAGCCAGGAAGGCGACTACGTGCCGATGAACCTGGCCGCCCTGAACCTGCAACTGGCGCTGGAGCGCGACGACCGCAGCGCCTTCACTGGCATTGCCCTATGCCGCCTGCTCGACCGCCGTCCGGACGGCAGCCTGCTGCTGGACGAATCGTTCTATCCCACCGGCCTCTCGCTGAATGCGATTCCTCCACTCAAGCGTTACCTTGGGGAAATCGCCGGCCTCATGCGGGAACGCGCCAAGAACATCGCCGAACGCATCGGTTCGCCAGGACAGGCGGGCGTCGCCGACGTGACCGATTTCAATCTGCTGCTGGTGTTGAATCGTCTGCATCCACTGTTCCTGCACCTGTCGCGGCTGCGGCGCGTCCATCCGGAGACGCTATACATCGCCTTCAGCCAGGCGTGCGGCGAACTGGTCACCTTTACCGACGAAGGCCGGATCCCGCAGGAATACCCGGCTTACCGGCACGACGACCCGCGGGCGTCGTTCCGGGTGCTGGAAGACACGCTGCGCCGCGCGCTGAGCACCGTGCTGCAGCCCCGCGCGGTTTCGCTGCCCATCGAGCGCCAGCAATACGGTGTGCTGACCGCTGCGGTCCACGACAGGCGCCTGTATGCCGAGGCGGACTTCATCCTGGCTGTCCGAGCACGCATGCCGCTGGAAGCGCTGCGGCAGCAATTTGTCCAGCAGGCCAAGGTGGCGTCGATGGAAAGGCTGAGCGAACTGGTCAGCCTGCAGCTTCCGGGCATCCCGTTATTGCCCCTGCCCGTGGCGCCACGCCACCTGCCTTTCCATGCGGGATTCACCTATTTTCAGTTTGACCGCAGCCACCCAAGCTGGCAGATGATGCGCGAGACGGCCGGCTTTGGTTTCCATATCGCCGGCGATTATCCGGAAATGGAATTGCAGTTCTGGGCGATCAGGAGCCAATGAAATGAACACCATCCAGAATATCGATTCCGCAAACGAAGGCTTCCTGCGCACCAGTCCCGTCGCGGCGATCGAGCAGAAAGGGATTATCGCGTTCGACACGATCGAGAATATCGACCACGATGTGGACCTGGGTTTCCAACTGCGCGGACATGGGTACAACCCGCTGGTGGACGGGGCGCTTCCATTATTCGCACTGGTCATCCGCCTGCGCAAACTTGCCACCTACGAAGACGTCGAACAGCTTTATGGCACCGTGCGCGACCAGATTGCAGCGCTGGACGAGGAAATCCGCCAGCATGGCTATGACAGCGCCACGCAACTGGCTTATCGCTATGCCCTGTGCAGCTTCATCGATGAGGCGGTCATGGGCACGCCTTGGGGCGCGCATTCGCGCTGGGCCGAGCGCTCGCTGCTCAGTGTGAATCACAACGAAACCTGGGGCGGCGAGAAGTTTTTCACCGTGCTGTCGCGCATGTTGATGGACCGCGCCAAATACCGCGACGTCCTGGAATTCAAATACCTGTGCCTGTGTCTGGGATTCAAAGGCAAGTACGGCATGCAACATAATCAGAACGAGGCGCTTCAGGGGATTATTTCCAAACTGCACCGTGAACTGCGCGCCATGCGCGGAGAAACACCCGAAGAGCTTACCGACGCCCAGGAAAATATCGTGTCCAGCCGTTATCAGGTGGGCCGATTGTGGCCGTGGTGGACACCTTGGGTCAGCGCGCTGATCGTATTGGCAATAATCTACAGCGGTTTCGCCGCCAGCCTGCACGGCACCAGCGACCTGGTGTTACGGGCACTGGACGACATCCTGAAGAAGTGAGGCCTGGGCGGGCAGAAGACGGAAAAAAACACTATTCTTCTGCCTCTCCCTCTATTTCACGCCCGCCCCGGCGGCCAGCGGCGCACGGCCCGTGCGCGTTGCCCGGACCGGCGACCGACCACATCTTGACCTCCCTCCCCGCGTCTCCCCCCTTCATCGTCCTGGATGCCTGCGTCCTCATGTCCGGAATCCTGCGCAGGCTTTTGCTGCGCCTGGCCGAGGCCGGCGTGTTTCTGCCCGTCTGGACCGAGCGTATCGGCGAGGAATGGCGCCGCAATGCGTGCCGCATCTGGGACATTCCGCCGGAGGTGATGGCCGAGTTCTGGGCAGACATGAATGCGCGCTTTCCGGCCGCAATGGAAACCGACACGCAAGTCTACGAAGCGTCGCTGCGCTACAGCGACCCCAAGGATTTCCACGTCATAGCAGCCGGGCTGGCGCGGCGCGCCCGCTGCGGACTGCCCCAGACGCCCACCGTTCAGGTGCTGACGTGGAACCTGAAGGATTTCAACCGCTCGGAGCTGCGCCGCCAGGGGCTGGACGTCTACAACCCCGACCGCATGCTGGTGCAATGGTGGCACGCGGGGTCCGAGAACATGCAGGACGCCATCGCCCAGATTCCCGCCGACTACGTTGCGCTGGGCCGCGAGCCGGAGCCTTTGACCGCAACCCTGCATCGCGAGCGCCTTTACGGCCTGAAAAACCTGGTGGCCCGGCAATAAAAAAAAGGGCCTGGCCGGCTTGCGCCGAACCAGACCCGGAGCCAACCGGAATCAATAGGTCAGTCGACCTCGACGAAAGCTTCCTCGCGCTTCTTGCGCAGCGCGGGCATCGCAACCAGCACCAGCAGGATCGCGGCAAGCGCCAGCAGCGTGGCCGACAGCGGGCGCGTTACAAAGGTGGAGAACTCGCCGCGCGACAAGAGCAGCGCCCGGCGGAAGTTCTCTTCCATCATGGGTCCCAGCACCAGGCCGAGCAGCAGGGGCGCGCCTTCACAACCCAGCTTGCTCCACACGTAGCCGATGATGCCGAAGATGGCGAACATGAAGATGTCGAAGGCGTTGTAGTTCAGTGAGTACACCCCGATCGTGCAGAAGACCAGGATCGCGGGGAACAGCATGCGGTAAGGCACGCGCAGCAGTTTGACCCAGATGCCGATCAGCGGCAGGTTCAGCACGACCAGCATCAGGTTGCCGATCCACATCGAGGCGATCAGGCCCCAGAACAGCTCGGGGTGGCTGGACATCACCTGGGGCCCCGGCTGGATGTTGTGGATGGTCATCGCGCCCACCATCAGCGCCATCACCGCGTTGCCCGGAATGCCCAAGGTCAGGAGCGGAATGAAGGAGGTCTGCGCGCCCGCGTTGTTGGCGGATTCGGGACCGGCCAGCCCGGCAGGATGGCCCTTGCCAAAGCGTTCCGGCTCCTTGGACAGCTTCTTTTCCAGCGTATAGGACGCAAAGGCGGACAGCACCGAACCGCCGCCCGGCAGGATGCCCAGCGCCGACCCCAGGGCCGTGCCGCGCACGATGGCCGGCGCGGCCTCGCGGAATTCCTGGCGGCTGGGATACAGCGATCCCACCTTATCGGTGATTTCGACCCGGTTCTCCTTGAGTTCCAGGTTGCTCATGATTTCCGACAGGCCGAACACGCCCATGGCCACGATGGCAAAGTCGATGCCGTCCTGCAGTTCGGGGATGCTGAAGTCGTAACGCGCAACGCCCGAGTTGACGTCGGTGCCGACCATGCCCAGCAGCAGCCCGAGCAGGATCATGCAGATGGCCTTGGGCAGCGAGCCCGACGCCAGCACCACGGCGCCGATGAGGCCCAGGGCCATCAGCGAGAAGTATTCGGCCGGTCCGAACGCGAAAGCCACTTCGGCCAGCGGCGGCGCGAAGGCGGCGATCAGCACGGTGGCGACGCTGCCCGCAAAGAACGAGCCGATGGCGGCCAGCGAAAGTGCCGCGCCGGCGCGTCCGTTTCTCGCCATCTGGTGGCCGTCCAGCACGGTCACCACTGCCGAGGTCTCACCCGGCAGGTTCACGAGAATGGCCGTCGTCGACCCGCCGTACTGCGTGCCGTAGTAGATGCCGGCCAGCATGATGAGGCCGGCAGTGGGCGGCAGCACATAGGTGATGGGCAACAGCATGGCGATGGTGGGCACGGGGCCCAGGCCCGGCAGCACGCCGACCAGTGTGCCCAGCAGGCAGCCGATGAAAGCGTAGGTCAGGTTTTCGGGGGTGAATGCCACCGAAAAGCCGAGCATCAGATTCTGAAGCAATTCCATGTCCGGTCCTTCAATTGGTCAGCACGCTGGGCCACAGCGGAAAGATCAGGCCCAACCCGCGAATGAACGCGAGGTAGGAAAACGCCACGAGGAACAGGCCGTTGGCGACGGCGACCTTCCAGTTGAATTCGTGGCTGGCAACGCTGCTGATCAACACGAGCAGGAATACCGAGAGATAGAGCCCGAGAAAACGCAGGGAAAAGCCGTACAGGAATACGGACCCGACGACGAGAAAGAGGATGCGGAAGTCATAGCGGCCGATCGTCGTGGTCTCGGCACGCGGAGACAAGGCGCTCATCAGCACCGTCGCTCCCATCAGCGCCAGCACGATGCCGAGCCAGAACGGAAAGTACCCGGGGCCCATGCGCGCCGCGCTACCCATCGAGTACTGGGTCGCCTGCAAGGCGAAGGCTCCTCCCACCACGATGAACATGACGCCAGACCAGAAATCCTGTCTGTTTTTTATCAAGCTGCTTTCTCCCTAATCGTCGCGCCCGGAAAATCGGGGTCCGGTACGCGAGCATTTCTCTTTCAACGACAGCCGCTCGCCAAAGCGGCAACGACATGAACGCGGGATGGTAAATCGTGGAGCGACATATCTCATATCCGTATGAACCATGACTTTCTTGGGGTTATCCCTCGACCATGTCATGGACACATATCGAGATATCGTGCCGCGAAACTACGCCACATATCCCCGACAATCAGCCACATAGCTCGGTTTTTCGGGGGAGTTGAACTCTTTCCAGAAAGTTCCCGACTGTCAGATGACGGCGATCAAGAAGAAATATACAGATGCATTTTTTTGATGGATCAACCAGGTCGAGCGGGCAGTTGACGGGCTCGCGGCGCAGCGCGGCGCGCCATCCGCTGGGTGATCGCTGAACTGTGCCCCCCAATGCAAAGTCGCTCCGGCCGAAATCGGCGGGAGCGACAGATTGCTGAAAGCAGATTGAAAGATTCGGCGGCGCGCGGTCGCCTGACGCGTCAGTGGTCGTGGTTGCTGGCGGCGAATCCCGCGGCGTTCAAGACGTCGATCACTTCCTGGATATGCTCCGGACCGCGCGTCTGGAGCACGAAATCCACCTCGACATTGCGGACAGGGAGCGACGTGAACGCGCGCTGGTGGTGGACTTCGGTGATGTTGGCCTGCGCATCGGCAATGAGCTTGGTTGCATGGGCGAGCGCGCCGGGCAGGTCGCGCAGGTCGACGCGGATGCGCGCCAAGCGCCCTGCCCTTACCATGCCGCGCTCGATCAGTTCGCCCAGCATCAAGGGATCGATATTGCCGCCGGTCAGGACCAAGCCGATGCGTTTGCCCTTGTAGCGGTCGCTGCCCTCTTCCTGCGCGCGCAGCAAGGCGGCCAGGCCCGCGGCGCCGGCACCTTCGACGACGGACTTTTCAATTTCCAGCAGCACGACAATGGCATGTTCGATGTCTGCCTCGCTGACCAGCTCGACGCGGTCAACCAGCCGGCGCACGACAGGCAGCGTCAGATCGCCCGGCGATTTGACGGCGATGCCCTCGGCAATGGTGTACTGCCCCGGCGGCATGGTCACGCCCTTTACGGCTGCGTACATGGCCGGAAAACGCTCGGTCTGCACCCCCACGATTTCGATGGCGGGGTTCACGGCCTTGGCGGCCGTGGCGATGCCGGAGATCAGGCCTCCGCCCCCGATGGCGATGACCAGCGTGTCGAGCTTTGGCTGGTCTTCCAGCATCTCCAGCGCGACGGTCCCCTGGCCCGCGATGACGGCCTCGTCGTCGTAGGGGTGGATCATGATGAGGCCGCGTTCGCGGGCCAATTCGTAGCCGCGCGCCTTGGCGTCGTCAAAGGTGTCGCCCGCCAGGACGACTTCGGCGCCGAAACGCCGCGTGTTCGCGACCTTCACGGTCGGCGTGAAGCGGGGCATCACGATGACCGCCGGCACGCCCATGCGCTGCGCATGGTAGGCCACCCCTTGGGCGTGGTTGCCCGCGGAGACCGCGATCACCCCCTTGGCCCGCTCGTCGTCCGACAGCGTCAGCATGCGGTTCAGCGCGCCCCGCTCCTTGAAGGACGCTGTGAACTGCAGGTTCTCGAATTTCAGCCAGATCTCGGCGCCGAAGATGTCGGACAGGGTGCGGGACAGGGTAAACGGGGTCTTCAGCACCTGGCCGCGGAGGTTTTCGCGGGCGGTCTGGATGGAGGCGATATCGATCACGATGGAAATCCTGTTAGCGCACAGGCAGGAAGTTGAACAGCAAGAGGCCTTGGGCGTAGTTGATGCCGATGCGCCGGGAGTTTTCGCCGAGCAGGTTGGCGATCAGGTCCAGCCGGCCGATGATGGCGCCGAATTCGCGTTCGAAGCTGAGATTCGTCGCATTTGGGGATATTTCATTGGCCAGCAGCAGCAATTCGCCCTGGTTGTTGCGGCGCGTTGCCAGCAGCCAGGCCGCCGCCTCGACGTTCCGTGCGGCATTGTAGACCCGCTGGCCATCCAGGGCGTCCGTGGCATAGAGGCGTGTCTTGCCATTGTGAGCGGCAATGATGGTGTCCGCGAGGCCGTAGATGAAGGCGCCGACCCGGTCCCCCGGGTAGTTGGGATCCAGCGCAACCGCCAGGATCTGGATGTCCCGCAGCCCGCTCAGGTCGCCGGGCGGCACGCGGACCTCGATGGAATGCTTGACCCGGTTCACGGCCGTGCCCAGATCCGCCACGCCGGTCTTGCGCCATTCGCGCGGATTGCGGCGGTACAACTTGTCCAGCAGCGAATACAGGCTGGTCAGGTTGTCGCGCACCTCAAGCGTAACGGTGCGGTTGAAGTCCGTCTGCGCGAGCTGGTCCGCAGACATGGTTTCGCCCTTGGGGCCGCGCTGACCCGGCCCGGGCGCGGTCATGCAGCCGGTCAACAGCGCGGTCAGCAGCGCCGTGATAGCTGCGGTTATCGGCCACGCCGTCATGCCTTGCTCATCCGTATTCCCCCTTCGATCATGCGCGATGCGCGCCAACAGACCGGGCGGCACGTCTCTCGCGCAAGACTTTACAGGAAGGCGGGAGAAGTGGGGAACCGCGCGACGGCCTGCATCCCTGCCGGGGCGCAGGCAAAAAAAAACGACGCCTTGCGGCGCCGTCTTTCAATCAGGTTCCTGCAGGCTTATTCAGCTTGCGGTTCCGATTGGGGGGCAGCTTCGGGAGCGGCAGCGGCTTGCTGCTGCTCGATGCCGCCGATCGCCTTGATGGACAGGCGCAGGCGGCCCTTGTCGTCGGCCTCGATGACCTTGACG
>DALZRX010000018.1:0-3561 GCA_032015805.1 Achromobacter sp. | reverse complement strand
CGCTTCGTCGACGCTGGCGATCACGATCGTGCCGTCGTCGGAGATGTCGATCTGCGTGCCGGTTTCTTCGGTCAGCGCGCGGATGGTGGCGCCGCCCTTGCCGATCACGTCGCGGATCTTCTCGGGGTTGATCTTGATGGTCAGCATGCGCGGCGCGAAAGCCGACAGTTCGCCGCGCGAACCGTCCAGGGCTTCCTTCATCTTGCCGAGGATGTGCAGACGGCCTTCGCGGGCCTGGTCCAGCGCAACCTGCATGATTTCCTTGGTGATGCCCTGGATCTTGATGTCCATCTGCAGTGCGGTGACGCCGTTTTCGGTGCCCGCAACCTTGAAGTCCATGTCGCCCAGGTGATCTTCGTCGCCCAGGATGTCCGTCAGCACGGCGAACTTGCCGCCGTCCAGGATCAGGCCCATGGCCACACCGGCCACGTGATCCTTGACCGGCACGCCGGCGTCCATCATGGCAAGCGAACCACCGCAGACCGAGGCCATCGACGAGGAGCCGTTGGATTCGGTGATTTCCGACACGAGGCGAATCGTGTATTGGAAGTCTTCGGGGGCCGGCAGCAGCGGCACCAGCGAGCGCTTGGCGAGACGGCCGTGGCCGATTTCGCGGCGCTTCGGCACGCCGATGCGGCCGGTTTCGCCGGTGGCGAACGGAGGCATGTTGTAGTGCATCATGAAGCGGTCACGGTATTCGCCCATGAGCGCGTCGATGATCTGTTCGTCCTGCTTGGTGCCCAGCGTGGCCACGACCAGCGCCTGGGTTTCGCCACGGGTGAACAGCGCGCTGCCGTGCGCGCGGGGCAGCACGCCCAGACGCACGCTGATCGGACGCACGGTGCGGGTGTCGCGGCCGTCGATACGCGGTTCGCCGTTCAGGATCTGGCCGCGGACGATGGCCGATTCCAGCGAGAACATGATGTTGTCGACCGTGACGGCGTCGGGGGCCGATTCGCCCTTTTCGGCGGCAGCGGCGGCCAGCTTGGCCGACACGTCTGCGGAGACTTCACGCAGCTTGGCGGTGCGGGCCTGCTTTTCACGGATCTGGTAGGCGGCGTTCAGGCCTTCCTGGCCGGCGGCGGTGACCGCGGCGATCAAGGCCTCGTCCTTGGCGGGAGCTTGCCAATCCCAATCGGGCTTGCCGGCGTCCTTCACGAGTTCGTGAATGGCGTTGATGACGGTCTGCATTTGCTGGTGGCCATAGACCACGCCGCCCAACATGACTTCCTCGGACAGCTCCTGGGCTTCCGATTCAACCATCAGCACGGCGTTTTCCGTACCGGCGACAACCAGGTTCAGCTTGGACGACTTCAGGTCCGATGCGGTTGGGTTGATGGTGTATTGACCATCGATGTAACCCACGCGAGCGGCGCCGATCGGGCCCGAGAACGGAATGCCCGAAATAGCCAGCGCAGCGGACGCGCCGATCATGGCGGCGATGTCGGGATCGATTTCAGGATTGACCGACAGCGTGTGCAGGACCACCTGGACTTCGTTGTAGAAGTCTTCGGGAAACAGCGGGCGCAGGGGACGGTCGATCAGGCGCGACGTCAGCGTTTCCTTTTCGGACGGCTTGCCTTCGCGCTTGAAGAACCCGCCCGGAATGCGGCCGGCGGCGTAGGTCTTTTCGATGTAGTCGACGGTCAGCGGGAAGAACTCTTCGGACATGCGACAGGGCCGAGGCGCCCTGACGTGGTTTGGAAAAAATTTGCGCGAGCCAGGCTTGAATTCGCTTTCTCACTGCTGCCATTGGCAGGTTCGGGCAGGGCCAGCACATGAGGCAAAGCGCCATGTTGCGGGCACCCGCGCGAGCCACCGTCGGCTGGCGCAAAGGATCTTGCAGAATCAATACATTTGATAAAGCTCGGCGATTATAGCTGATTCGCTAGAATTACCCCAGCAAGAAGACCGGACCCGGCACTGGGACGGCCAAGCCGACACCAGAAGGAGCATGGAGATGATCAGCTATTACCGAATGGCCCGCGTGGGCTTGGCGTCGATCGCCCTGGCCGGACTGGCCGCCTGCGCCAACATGGCCGAGGTCCCGCCCGGCACACCCCTTTCTCAGGTGCAGACGCAGTTCGGCGCGCCCAACTTCGAATGCCCCATGGCCAACGGCGGGCGTCGGGTGATCTGGACGCAGCAGCCGATGGGCCAGTATGCCTGGGGCGCCAACGTCGGGGCCGATGGACGCGTCGACCGCGTGCTGCCGCTCCTGACCGATGCGCACTTCAAGGTGCTGGAGACGGGAGATTGGGGGCCGGATCGGGTGCGCTGCGAATTCGGACCGCCGGCGCGTATCGATCAAGCCGGTTTGGGCGAAAAGCGCGAAGTCGTCTGGTCGTACCGCTACAAGGAAAACAGCGTGTGGAATTCGCTGATGTACGTGTACATGAGCCGCGACGGCAGCAAGGTGACGCATTTCCATCCGGGGCCGGACCCCATGTACGACGACGACCGGTTCAACTTCTGGTAGCCCCGCCCGCCCAAACAAAAAACCCGCCGATTTCATCAACGGCGGGTTTTTTTCTTGGCTGCGTCAGGACGAATGGCTCCGCCGCTCTTGCTGCAGGCGGCGCACCTTGTTCCAGCGCCAGACCCAGGTGACCCACCCCGACAGGCCGTAGAGCACGAACAGGCCGAACAGCACGACGGGAGGATCGCTGGACACGAACACGAACACCGCCACGACAAGCAGGATGCCCCAGAACGGCACGCTGCGGCCCAGCGCGAAGCTCTTGCCGCTGAAGAACGGGGCGTTGGACACCATGGTGATGCCGGCGTACATGGTCAGCGTGAACGCCACCCAGGCCATCAGGCTGTCATGGATGGGCAGCTTGTTGTCCACGGCCAGCCAGACAAAGCCGGCCACCAACGCGGCCGCGGCCGGGCTGGGCAAGCCCTGGAAGAAACGCTTGTCCACCACGGCGATATTGGTGTTGAACCGCGCCAGCCGCAACGCCGCGCCGGACACGTAGACGAAGGCTGCCAGCCAACCCCAACGACCAAGGTCGTTCAGGATCCACTCGTACATGACCAGCGCGGGCGCAACGCCAAACGAGGTCATGTCGGACAACGAGTCGTATTGCTCGCCGAACGCGGACTGGGTGTTGGTCAGGCGTGCCACTCGGCCGTCCATGCCGTCCAGCACCATGGCGACGAAAATGGCGATGGCGGCGACTTCGAAGCGGTCGTTCATGGCCTGCACCACGGCATAGAACCCGGCAAACAAAGCGGCGGTGGTGAACGCGTTCGGGAGCAGGTAAATGCTCCGGTGACGGTTCTCGGAATCGCGCATGGAAAAATTGGGCATGGTCTCAATAACTTACGACGGACTTTGAAAGGTTAACCGATCTGGCCCTGCTTGCGGACTGCAGCAAGGATCGTGCCCGGCCCGAATCTGGGCCAAACGCCCGAAATAGGTCCAAGAGTCTCAAAAAAAACGGCATGCCCTCGCAGGCATGCCGCTTCGATCCGGACGGCGGAGCCGTGCCCCGCCTGCGCCGGAATCAGTTCTTGGACTTGTCCACCAGCTTGTTGGCGGCGATCCAGGGCATC
>DALZRX010000017.1:0-23659 GCA_032015805.1 Achromobacter sp. | reverse complement strand
ACCAGCGCACGGCCGTTTGCCGGTCTTGCTTCATCAACCGCCCGGCGATGGTCGCAAGGGCGGCGCCCGACACCAGCAGGATGGCCGACAGCATCGGCCCGCCCCACGAGGGCAGCACGTCGGCGGCGGGCCAGGCCCGCGGATTCGTGGTCCACAGGAACAGGTAGCTGAACATCAATGAACCGAAAATGCTGGCGCAGACGACGAGCAGCAGCACCATCGCCCAGGACGCATGGGACGCGCTACCCGAACACATCATCGGCAGCCGCAGGCCGCCGCCGATGTCCACCGGCGGGTAATCCGGGCCGGTGTCCGCATCCCACAGCCAGCGCCAGAGCGAAACGAAGGCCAGCACGCCGAAGGCCGCGGCCAGCGGCAGCAGCTTGAAGGTCAACAGCAGGAAGAACCCGGCGGTGCCGACGGCCGCAAGCAGCGGCGACCATGCGGGGCCCGGCAGCGGCAAGACATAGTCGGGGCGGGCTTCCAGGGCGCTGGTCACCAACGTGGTGCGCAAGCCGGCCGGAGAGTTGGGCAGGTAATGCTGGCCATCGTCCACCTGCCGGGCCAGTCCGGGCTGGTCCCACAGCGGCTCGCGGCTGGTGACCGTGGGCACGCTGCGCAGTCCGTAGCTGCCGCTGGGCAGCCACTCCAGCGTGCCGGCTCGCCAGATGTTGCCCGCGTTCTCTTCGATGGTCGGCCGGAAGTTGCGCGCCAGATCGATCAGGAAAATGAGCACGCCGGCGGCGATCAGGTAAGCGCCAACGGTCGACAGCATGTTCAGCGGACCCAGGCCCTGGCTCTCGGCATAGGTGTAGACACGGCGCGGCATGCCGGCCAGCCCTGTGAAGTGCATCGGAAAAAAGGCGACGTTGAAGCCCACGAACATCAGCCAGAACGCCCATCGCCCCATCCGCTCGGACAGCGGCCGCGCGCTGATGAAGGGCGCCCAGTAATAGAACGCCGCGAACAGCGGAAACACCATGCCGCCGAAGAGGACGTAGTGCAGGTGTGCGACGACGAAATAGGTGTCGTGCGCCTGCAGATCGAACGGGATCACGGCCACCATGACGCCGGTCAGTCCGCCGATGACGAACACAAAGAAGAACCCCAGGATGAACAGCATGGGCGTCTTGAGGGGCCTCAATCGGACCGCCGCGGCGATCGTCGCGATCCAGGCAAATATCTGGATGGCGGTCGGCACCGACACGGCCATGCTCGCGGCCGACGCGAAGCTGAGCGACAACTGCGGGATGCCCGTCGCAAACATGTGGTGGACCCACAGCCCGAAGCTCAGGAAGCCCGTGGAGACGACCGCCGCCACCACCAGGCGATAGCCGACCAGTGGCGTGCCCGTCATCGCGGGGATGATCATCGACACCATGCCGGCGGCCGGCAGGAAAATGATGTAGACCTCGGGATGGCCGAAAAACCAGAACAGGTGCTGCCAGAGCAGCGGATCGCCGCCACGCTCGGTCATGAAGAACGGCATGTCGAACGCGCGCTCCAGTTCGAGCAGGGTGGTGGCCACGATCACCGCCGGAAAAGCGATGATCACCATGCCGCAGAACACCAGCATCACCCAGGCGAATACCGGAATCTTGTCCAGGGTCATGCCCGGAGCCCGCGTTCGCAGGATGCCGACGGCAAGCTCGATCGCGCCCGCGATCGCAGAGATTTCGATGAAGCCGATACCCAGCAGCCACAGGTCGGCGTTCACCGCCGGCGAGTACCGGGTGCTGGTGAGCGGCGGATACATGAACCAGCCGCCATCGGGCGCCAGCCCCACGAAGATGCTGCAAAAGAACACCAGTCCGCCGATCGCATAGGCCCAGTAGGCATAGGCCGAGAGCCGTGGAAACGGCAGATCGCGCGCGCCCAGCATGTTGGGCAGCAGCAGGACGGCAACCGCCTCCACGGCGGGAACCGCGAACAGGAACATCATCACCGTGCCGTGCATGGTGAAAAGCTGGTTGTACAGCTCGTGACCAATCAGGTTGCTGTCCGGCGCGGCAAGCTGTGTGCGCATCATCAAGGCCAGCACGCCCGCCAGGATGAAAAAGAGCAACGCGGTGGCGATGTACAGCAGGCCGATGGAGGTGTTGTTGACCACGGTCAGCGCCCGCCAGCCGGTCGGACGCTGCCAGGCGCGCTCGAGCTGCTCGAGTTCGCCTTCGGGCCGCGGCAGCGCGTTGGGAAGCGGGGGCGGGGTGATCTCGCGGGTCACTTCAGGCTTTCCAGGTAGCGGGCCACGGCGCGCAGATCCTCGCCCGGCCATTGGTCGAAGGACGGCATGCCATTGCCGGGTTTGATTTGCTGGCTGCCCGCGATCCATCCGCCCAGCGCGCCGACATTGTTGGGCAGGATGCCGGCTGCGAGCGAATCGCGGCTGCCCACGTGCGTGAGATCCGGCCCCAGCGTGCCTTCGGCCACCGTGCCGCGTACGGCATGGCACTGCGCACAGGCCTGCATGAAAAGGCGTTCGCCTTGCCGCAATTCCGGCACGGTTGCTTGGGCCGGCTGGCGCTGGGCCTGCACCCACGCGTCAAACGCGTCCGGCGCCACCGCCTGCACGTCGAACAGCATCTGCGCGTGTTGCGCCCCGCAATATTCCGCGCAATGGCCGCGAAACGTGCCGGGGGTGCGCGCCAGTGCGCGCATCCGATTCACGCGGCCCGGGATCATGTCGAGCTTGCCGCCCAGTTCGGGAATCCAGAAACTGTGGATCACATTGTCCGACTTGAGCAGGAACTCCACCGGCTGGCCGGCGGGGATGCGGATTTCGTTGGCGGTCTCGAAGAGCAATTCGCCCGACGCGCCCAGATAGCGCACGCGCCACCACCAGAGCTCGCCCGTGACCTCGATGCGCGCGGCGAACGACGTGGCGTCGCGCGCCGCGGAGGGCGCCGGCGTCAGCACATAGACCAGCAGCGCCGTCAGCGCCACGATGGGAAAGGCGATTCCCGCGCCGACGATGAGCGCTGGCCGGGAAAGACGGCGGCGCACGGGCTCGGGTCCAAAAATCGCAAACGCCATCAGTGCGGCGACAGCGACGAAGATTGCCGCCCCACCGACGTAAAGCACCCAGCCGATCTCGGCGATCCGCGCCGCATCCTCGCCGCTGGGCTGGCCTGATGCGGCGGCCGGTAGTGCGGCGAGCGCGATGAGAAGGATTTTCGCCATGAGCCTGTCGTGGATGATCCGCCGTGCTGGCGGGCGGGCGTCGCCGGCCCCGCGATAGGGCGCGTCAGCATTTATCGTGCCTATGTGGCCCAATGGGTCGCAGGTACGCGACTTGCTGCGGTGACGCGATTCAGGAGACCGCCTTGCGCCGGATTGCCCGACCCAACCGCCTGCTGCTGGCCCTGGCTGCGATTTCCTTGCTGGGAGCGTGCCAGGACGACAAGCCGCCGCTGTTTTCCGCCGATTCGGCAGGCGGGGTGCGTCCGCAGGCCGACGCTGACCGTGGCCGGCGCCTGATCGCTGAGCGGGGTTGCACCGCCTGTCACACGGTGCCCGGCGTCAGTGGGCCGGCGTCCCGTGTCGGTCCGCCGTTGGCCCACATGGCGCGGCAAGCCTACGTTGCCGGATTGTTGCCCAACACCCCCGAGAACATGGTGCGCTGGCTGATGGACCCGCCCGCCGTGAATCCCCGCACGGCCATGCCTGACACCGGGCTGCAACGGGCGGATGCCGAAGATATCGCTGCCTTCCTGATGCGGCGCGCCGACCGCAAGGCGCCGGCGCCATGAAGCGCTGGAAGCGGACCGCCGCGCTGACCCTGGTCGCCAGTGCCGCCACCGCCGGCGTGCTGGGTAGCGCCGCCGTCTATTTCGGCTGGTATGACATCACCGCCACGTCGCCGCACACTACGCCGGTACACCATCTGCTCGACATCGCCCTGTCCCGCGCCGTGAAAGTGCGTTCGGCGGACATCGAGGCGCCCGACCTGGACAAGCCCGAGCGTATCCAGAGCGGCTCGCGGTTGTACCGGGCACATTGTGCCCAGTGCCACGGCGGGCCAGGGGTCGCGCCGCAACCCTACGCGCTGGGCTTGAACCCGGCCCCGGCCGCGCTGGTTTCCACGGCACGGACGCGAACTGCGGCGGAAGTCTTCTGGATCACGCGCCAGGGCATCAAAATGACGGGAATGCCGGCATGGCAATACCGCCTGACCGATGACGAGATCTGGGATGTGGTGGCGTTCCTGCGCGTACTGCCGACGCTGTCCGCCGACGCGTACCGGCGCGGGGATGATGATGGGCAGCCTTCCGCCACGCCGCTTGAAAAAACCGAAACCGCCGCCCGGGTGGGCGACGCCAGGGCAGGGCGCGATGCCCTTCAGCAATATCTCTGCGTCACGTGCCACGCGATCCCGGGCGTCCCCGGCGCCTGGAATTACGTCGGCCCGGCGCTGGACCAGATGGGCGACCGCCCGTATATCGCGGGCGTGCTGCCCAACACGCCCGAAAACATGGAACGGTGGCTGCGCAGCCCCAGCGCCGTCAAACCTGGCACGGCGATGCCGGACCTTGGCGTCAGCGAACAGGACGCGCGGGACATCGCCGCCTTCCTGCGCACGTTGCCGCAGGGGCCGTGACGAGGTCGCCCCGAACACGATCGGGAACGACACTTGCTCGCCTGCCTGTCACCGACGCACAGGAGCCTCATCATGACGCAGTCCACATCCGATAACGCCCGCAGGTCCATTCCGGGCCAGCCCGACGTCAACGCCGGCGCGCTGCGACCCTCCGGGTCCGCGACGACGCCGGAGCGGGTGCCCGACATTGACCATCCTCCCCGCGCGCGCAGCCATGACCAGCCGGGCTTTGACCAGGCCGTTGCGCAGGAAGAAGCCGAGGCGCGTAGCGGCACGCTGTCCGGCAGCAGCGACACCCGCCCCGCGCCGCCCTCTGAAGAGCAAGAGAAATGATCGTCGAAGTCTTTCAGCGAGCCGATGGCCATTGGGGCTTTCGCGGCATTGCCCTGCTTGGCGTCCAGGAAGATGCCGGTTCCTATCCGACGCGGGACGAGGCTGCCGCCGCCGCTAGGGTCGCCTATCCCGGCGAGGCGATCTCGGAGGTCGATCCGTCCATGGATACGCCTGCGCAGCCGCACTCGGATTGACGGGGCTCTGGCGGCTTCTACCGGCGGCCGTGCCGCCAGCCCAGCCGGCGCACGCCCAGCACGATGCCGGTCGCCGACAGCGCCAGGCCCCCCAGGCTCAGCAGGATGATCGCCAGATCCCTGCCCACGCCGGCGTTCAACAGCGCGGGGGTGTCCCAACTATGCAGGAAGTAGAAGAGCCAGCGTCCGACCCGCTGCGCCCGGGACAGGCTCAATGTGGGTTCGCCGGTACGCAGGTCGACATAGACGCGGTCGCCGGCCGGGGTGTCGAAATCCAGCCGTAGCGCGGGCAGGCCGCGCGGCGCACCGCCATTCATGGCTTCGGCGTGGCGTGCGTAGTAGTAGGCGTCGTAGTGATCCAGCACCTGCGTCCGGACGGCCGCGCCCGGAAACAGCGCGCGGGCCGCGTCCTGCACGGCGTCCGGCCGCCACGACGATTGGACAACGAGGCCGGTACCGCCCCAGCTCACAATACGGCTGTCCGTTTGCGCGTCGCGCGCCAGCACATACGGTTGCCCCGCCATCCTGCGCCATTCGAGCCGGACCGCTTGAAAGCCTGCGTCGTGCAGGGCTTGCAGCACCGGTTGCGGATTCGTGAGCCGCGCGTCGAATCCCGTGCCGGCCATGGCCTTGCGGTCCGGGCCCGGGTTGGCCGCGGAGAAGACGCCGCCCGGATTCATCGACATCAGGCCGCTGAAGATCCAGGTGCAGACAAAGGCGCTGAACAGCAGGCCGGCAATGTGATGCCAACGCATCCAGGCTTCCCGGTAGGGCGTGCGGGCGCCTGACTTATAGCGTCCGCTAAAACGCCAGCGCCACACCCCGACAACCACGCCGCTGACGGCCAGCACGGTGCAGAGGCCCGACAGGATGATGACCATCCAGCTCCAGACCGGATCGACGGACCGGTCGCGCGCCATGTACAGCCAGTGCAGCCAGGCCCCCACGTAGTTCCAGCGCTGTTGCGCAAGCGGCGCGTCCAGGACGACTTCACCCGTCGCCGATGAGACATACAACGTGCCGGCGGCGTCTCCCTCCATGCGGACCTGGTGCAGCGGGCGATGCCTGTCCAATCCGCGCGAATGCGTCCAGCGGTCCTCGTCGATCTGGCCTATGTACCGGGGCTCGCCGGCAGGCCAAAACGCACCGGCGGCGGCCACGGCCATGTCCGCCGTCACCGCGCCGTGGCGCTGGCCGGTCAACGCGGACGCGGCACGCGGGCCGTCCGGGGTCGACACGATATAGGTCGGCTCGCCCCGCACTGACGTCAGCACGGCAAGTCCGTCGCCGGCTTGCGCCGCGTCGACCGGCCGGTAAGCGTCTGCAGCCAGGACCGGCAGGCGGGCGTTTCGTTCTTCGGGCGTCAGCTTGGGATAGCCGACATACAGCATGACGATGCCGCTGAGAAACCACACGAACATCAGCACGCAGCCCGCGACCCCCAGCCAGCGGTGCGTCAGATAAGTCAGCCTGCGTAGCCGGGCCTTGGCGTCCATGATCGGGCCTGCCTCAGAAGCGGTGGTTCAACGTCAGCTCGAACCGGCGGCTGGGCCCGTACAGCCATTGCGTGTTGGTGTAGTAGGCGGTCGTGAAGTAGGCACGGTCGAAGATGTTGAACCCCCGGGCCGTGATGGCGGTGTCCTTGTTCACGTCCCAGCGCAGCGCAAGGTCGGTGGTCGTGTACGACGGCAGCTCGATGGTGTTGGCGCTGTCCGCATAGCGTTTGCCGACGTAGCGCAGTCCGCCCATCGCGGTCCAGCCCGGCTGGAAGTTCCAGCTCAGCCACAGGTTCGCCAGGCGTTGCGGCACGTTGGGCGGGACGTTGCCCGCGCGCGATACGGCCGCGCCGCCCACCGACTCCGAGAAGTCGTCGTACTTGGCGCGCAGCATGGTGGCATTGGCATCGATCGTCCAACCTGGCGCCAAGGCGAGCGACAGCGATGCTTCCAGTCCGCGCGAAGATTGCTCGCCCACCTGCACCCGCATGCTCGGATCGTCGGCGTCGCGCGTCAGCAGGTTGTTCTTGCGGATCTCGTAGGCTGCGAGAGTCCATTCGCCTCGGCCGTCCAGGAAGTTCTGCTTCAAGCCGATCTCGATCTGCTTGCCGCGCGACAGATCGAACGCCGCATTGGCCGGGCTGATCATCAACAGCCCGCTGACGGGGTCGGCGGCTTCGGCGTACTGCGCATAAACGGCCAGATCCGGCGTCACGTCGTACACGGTGCCGATGCGCCACCCCACGTCGGAATAGGTCTGGGACAACGCGCGCTGGTCCGTTACCAGGTCGTCGCGCGTGACCTTCGCGTGGTCGTAGCGCAGGCCGCCGATGATGGACCACTTGCTGGTCAGCGCCAGGCGGTCCTCCACGAACAAGGCAAACTGGTCCGCCTTGTTGCGATATCGCGGAATGAACGGCACGTCGCTCTGGTACTGGCCGTGATCCGGGTCATACGGATCCACGGACCCCGAACTGCCGGAGTACGTGTTGTTGATGTGCTTGAACGTGGCATGGTTGACATCGAAGCCGACGGATACCGAGTTGTCCAGGCCGGCAAGCGTGCCCTTGAACACGGCGCTCGTCGTCAGGCCGGTCTGGGTCTGGTCATGCGTGATCTGCGTGTTGTCCGATCGGTCGATCAGGCTGGTTGCTGGGTTGTAGACGTAACGCTCGGCGTTGCGCCAGTCGCGGTCGCTCTGCACATGGTAGAGGCGGGCTCGCACGGTGGTCGCGTCGTTCGGCGTCCAGACCGTGTCCAGTTGCGTCCACTGGTCGCGAA
Organism: Achromobacter sp.; assembly: GCA_032015805.1. GTDB lineage: Bacteria > Pseudomonadota > Gammaproteobacteria > Burkholderiales > Burkholderiaceae_B > Achromobacter. The sequence continues at coordinate 15,758 of DALZRX010000017.1, read as the reverse complement.
AGCGCATGAAGCTGTCGGCGACGTTGTAGTTCTGCTTGCGTACGGCCTCGTCCTGCTCGCCGTTGATCATCGGCGTGCCGAAATAGCGCATCGGGCGCTGGTAGCCATAGGCGTAGCTCAGCGTCATGTTCAGGTCCGGCGTTGCATCCCAGCGCAGTGCGCCCGAGAAAGTCGCGTCGCCCGACTGACCCCGGTCAACCCAGCCGTCCGTGTAGTTGCCGCTGACGTCCAGGCGATACGACAACGTGTCGCTGAGCGCGCCGCCGCTGCCCAGGCCAAGCCGCGCCGTGTCCTGGGTGCCGATGGTGGCCTGGATCTCGTTCTGGATCGGCCCCCGAGTTGGACGCTTCGGAATCACATTGACCACACCGCCGATCGCGCCGTCGCCATAGATGACGGACGCGGGCCCGCGCAGCACCTCGATGCGCTCGACCGACCACGTGTCGAACGGAAAGGTCAGCCCGACGCCGCCATATTGGCGCAGCCCGTCGTAGAGCCGCATGACCGAGGTGCTGTCGGTAAAGCCGCGCACGGACAGGGCGCTGTTGCCGTTGCCTGGATGCGAAGCGGCCGAAAAGCCGGGCGCGCGGGTGATGGCTTCGATCACGCTGGCATCGCCGCGCGATTCGATCTGGTCCCGGGAAATGATGTCGACGCTGGCAGGCGTCTGCATGGGCGTGAGACCGAGGTTGGAGCCGGTGGACGCCTCGGTGGTGAGCGCGGTTTCGGCGCCACCGACGACGGTGATGGGGGCGAGGGTGGCGGGGGCGGTCTGGGCGGCGGCGTTGAACGCTGCCAGGATCAGGGACGTGCCAAGGCACGCGTGCGAACGAACGATGGTCAAGATGACCCCTCTTCTTCAAATGTCTTCGTCTTGATCTGCCACCGGCGCGGAGAGCCGGTGGGCAAAGCGGATGCGAAGAGGGGATGACCGCACAGGCGGCGCCGATGCGCTGGCGCCGTTTCGATGTCGTGCTGGATGCTCCCGCCCTTCGTTGCCGCGCGCGGCGCCAGGCGCGGCCGCGGCGTATCAGGAAGACAGGGAAGGCGGAGCGCGTGATCCGAGGGGAGGGCCAAGTGCAGGCAGCGGCGGCGTGGCGCGATACACCGCGACGACAGGGGCTGCGTAAGCGGCCTGCACCGACAACACGGGCGCAAGGCCCGTCTCCGGCAAGATGGCGTGCGCAGCGAGGGCGCCGAAGGCGCAGGCATCGCTGGCAACATGCTTGGAATCCTGTTGCGCCGGCAGATCGAACGACACGTTGACCGCGCCGCCGGCCTCGCACAGGGTCAACATCAGCGAGGTCGTGGACGGCCCCGCCATGAAGCCGGTCGGGATGAGCGCGCGCAGCACGAAGGCGGCCATTGCCAGGCAGACGAGAAACCGCCAGGGCAGGCCGCGGGGCTTGAGCGCAGAGTCCCGAATGTTAGGCATGGGCAGGATTCTATTACAGAATCTGTCGCACTTTATCCGAAGCGCAACGGATGCGGCGTTCGGCCGCAGGGGCGCGTAGTATCGATTTTTTGGCAGTGGCCGATCGCGGTTGCACAGGAGTCCGCCAGCATGAACCCCTCTTCGAACGGTGAGTCGACACGCGCCGCGGACGGCGGGGCCGGTCCGCCACGGCCTTATCCCGCGGCTCCCTGGAACCTGCGCGGCCATGCGCTCATCAGCGCGTGGCGCGTGCCTTTGGCCGACCTGCCACGGCAGGCGCCCTTTGATGCGCGCGTGGTCACGCTGGGAGGGCATGCCATCTGCACGACGGTCTGGACCGCCTACGAACCGGGTGGAACCCTGGCCTATAACGAACTGCTCTTTGCGACTGCGGTGCGCCGGGCGGGGCTGCTGGCGCCGGCCTGTACCGTCGGCCCCATCTGGGTGGACGATGAGGCCGCTGCCGAGGGCGGCCGGGCGCTGTGGGGCATTCCCAAGCGCATTGGCCAATTCGAGCCGTTGCGTGCCGTGGGAATGTCAGGCCGGACGGATGCGATGACGCAGGCATCACTCACCGCCGACGGACAGCCCGTTGCAAGCCTGCAGTTTCAACCCGGCTTGCGCCTCGCCGTGCCGCTTCGCTTCGCCGTGTGGACCGTGCAGGAGGGGCCGGCCGGCCCCCTCCGCACGCGCTGCACGCTGCACGGAATGGTGCGGTTCGGGACCGCGCGCTGGTTGGTGGCCGAAAGCGGTCCGCTAGGCTTTCTTGCCGGGCGTGAACCGCTGGCCAGCGCATGGCTGGATCGAATGTCTGTGAGGTTCGGCGTCTGACGGCGCCGGGCGGACGTTCCGCGTGGGCATGACACTTGCTGCGCCGCAATCCACGGGCGTGTGCCCGGGCCGGCAAAGCAGGAGGCGATCAAGTGACCCAGATCCTAGAACATCGGTATGCCCTTACCGTGCACCCGTTGCCAGCGGTGTTCCTGGCGGGGATGTTTCCACTCTTTCTTGGCGCCGCGCTCGCCGATGCCGCTTATGCGAAGACTTTTCACATCCAGTGGAATAATTTCGCGTCCTGGCTGTTGGTTGGGGGTCTGATCTTCGGCGCCATCGCGCTGCTTTTCGCTATCTTCGATCTTTTCCGGGCCTCGCAGCGCGCGCGGGGCATCGTCCCCTACACCGTCGTGCTGGCGGTGACATGGATCGTGGGCGTGCTGAACGCGCTCATGCACGCCCGAGACGCCTGGGCCAGCATGCCGACAGGCATGATCATGTCCGTCGTTACCGTGGTGCTGGCCTTTGTTGCGCTCTTGCTGGGCTTTCGCACGCCGCACATCAAGGGGCCGCTATGAAAAAAGTGAACATGCTTGCCGGGATTCCCTTGCTTGTGATGGCAGGGGTCTGCAGTGGCCAGGCCGGACCCGGGCAAACCGGTCCATCGCCCGATCTGCCCAAGCCCGAACGGGGACTGCTGCCCGATATGGTGATCGCCAAGCCCGCACAGTGGGGCGACAAGCTGCCCACCGTGCCAGAGGGCTACAAGATCTCGGCCATCGCCACCGATCTGAAAATTCCGCGGCAGACGCTGGTGCTGCCCAATGGCGACATCCTGGTTGCCGAGGGTCGCGGCGGCAGTGCGCCAGACCTCAAGCCCAAGGACGTGATCGCCGGCATCATCAAGGCGCGCGGCACCAGTCCGGTCAAGGGTGGCAACCGGCTGACGCTGCTGCGTGACGCAGACGGCGACGGCAAGTACGAGATGTCAACGTTTGCGGAAAACCTCAACGCGCCGTACGGACTGGCGCTGGTCGGCAACAGTCTCTTCGTGGCCAATCAGGACGCGCTCGTCAGGTTCGACTATCAGCCGGGGCAGACCAAGGCGAGCGGCCCGCCTGAAACCGTCACGCAGTTGCCCTCGGAAATCAACCATCACTGGACCAAGGCGCTCACCGCCAGCGCCGACGGGCAATACCTGTATGTGGGCATCGGGTCCAACAGCAACATCACCGAGCGCGGCATGACGGCGGAGGCCGATCGCGCCCGTATCTGGCGCGTCAACGCCAGCACGGGAGAACACAAGGCGTTCGCTACCGGCTTGCGCAATCCGACCGCGCTGACCATCCAGCCCGACACCGGCCTATTGTGGGCCGTGGTCAACGAACGCGACGAGATCGGGCCGGACCTGGTCCCCGACTACCTCACCTCCGTCAAGGAAGGGGCGTTCTACGGCTGGCCCTACAGCTATTGGGGCAAGAACGTGGACGACCGGGTCCGGCCGCAGAATCCGGCAAAGGTCGAATCGGCCATCGCGCCGGATTACAGCCTGGGTTCGCACGTCGCGGCGCTCGGCGTCGACTTCTCGTCCGCCAGCATGGGAGACCGGTTTGCAAACGGCGTCTTCGTAGGCGAGCACGGCAGCTGGAACCGTAAGGACCCCGTCGGCTACAAGGTCGTCTTTGTGCCGTTCACTGACGGCAAGCCATCCGGCCCGCCCGTCGATTTCGTCGCGGGCTTCCGGGACAGCGACGGCACGACGCGTGGCCGTCCGGTGGGCGTGACGGTGGATCCCAACGGTGCGCTCATCGTGGCAGATGACCTGTCGAATACGATCTGGCGGATTACGCCGACGCAGCCCGCGCAGCCGCCCAAGCCGGTCGCGGCCGTGCGGCCCTAGACGAAGCGCGCGCGTCGACGTGGCGGCATAACGCTTGCTGCCCGGTCACGCCGCGCCCATGACCCCGATCCGGCGCGTCGCATCGATTGGGGGTCACGCAACAGGAGCAAACATGGCAACACTTCAAGACGTGAACATTGCAATTCTGGCCGTCGATGGATTCGAGCAGGTTGAACTGACCGGCCCGCGCGATCGCCTGCATGAAGAAGGCGCGCGCACGGTGCTGGTGTCTGCACGCACCGAACCGATCCTGGGCATGCATCACGACAAGCCGGGCGACCGGTTTCCGGTGGACCTGACATTCCTGCAAGCCGCAACCGAGCCCGAAGTCTTTGACGCGTTGCTGCTGCCGGGCGGCGTGGTCAACGCCGACGAAATCCGCATGCAGCCCAAGGCGCAGGAACTGGTGCGGGCGGTCGTTGAAGCCGGCAAGCCGGTGGCCGTCATCTGCCATGGCGCCTGGCTGATGATTTCGGCCGGCGTGGTCAAGGGCCGCAAGATGACCAGTTGGCCGTCGTTGCAGGATGATCTTCGCAATGCGGGCGCCGAGTGGGTCGACGAGGAGGCCGTCGTGGACGGCGCGCTGGTGTCCAGCCGCAAGCCGGACGACATTCCGGCGTTCAACGAGGCCTTCATCCAGGTGCTGCGGAAAGCCGCCGCAGGTCGGACGAGGTAATAGGCCGGCCCGCGGAGGGCTGGCGGGCGGGCCGTCGGAGAGCGGCGGCCGACGCTACGTTCGCTTGAGTGCGACGGTGACAAGCACCGACGCGTTTTCCAATGCGAATAGTGAATGGGGCGCGCGGCCCGGCAGGTACATCAGGTGACCTGCCTCCAGGATGCGCGTCTTGCCGTCTGCGGACACTTCGAGGCTGCCCTCCAGGCACTGAAGCGTGATCTCTCCGGCGACGTCATGCGAGGGCATGGTCTTGCCCGCCAGCAACACCAGCCGCATCACCTCGAGGTCTTCGGACTTGAAAAGCGCGATCGACTGCTTCTGTGGAAGCGCCGAACCGTAAGGCGCGAGATCGATGACTTGCCCGGGATCCGCATGTTTGAGGGCCATGATGGACGTCCTTCGCTGGGATGGAATGATCCAACGATACCCCATCCCCAGGCTCCAATCGCGCGGTCCGGATCAGTTGATCTTGATGCCGCGTTCCTTGACCAGGTTCTTCCATTGCGCCGTTTCCTTGGCAAGGTGTTCGCGCAGCGCCTCCGGCGTGCTGCCGATCGATTCGGCCCCGATGGAATCCAGCGTGGCCTTCACCTTCGAATCGGCCAGCGCGGCCCGCATCGCTTCGTTCAGCTTTGCCACCACGTCCGGCGGCGTGCCGGCTGGCGCAAAGGCGGCGAACCACGGCATCAGCTCATAGCCCGGCACGCCCGCCTCCTGCAGGGTTGGCACGTCGGGCAGGGCAGCCGACCGCTTGGCGGTGGTGACGCCCAGCGCGCGCAGCTTGCCGCTTGCGATGTGCGGTTTGGCCGATGTGATGCTGTCGAACATGTAGTCGACCTGGCCGCCCAGGAGGTCCGCAACGGCCGGGCCGCTGCCTTTGTACGGGACGTGCAGCATGTCCACGCCCGTCATCGACACGAACATCTCGCCCGCCAGATGGATGGACGTTCCGACGCCGGCGGAGGCGTACGTGTAGTGCTTGGGCTGGGCCTTGGCTTTGGCGATCACGTCCTGCACGCTGGTTGCCCCCGTGCGCTCGGGGTTGGTGACCAGTACGTTGGGCACCACGGCCAAGAGCGAGATCGGCGCAAAGTCCTTGACCGGGTCGTAGTTCAGATCCTGGTACAGCGCCGGGTTGACTGCCATGCCGTTGGCAACGATCAGTATCGTGTAGCCGTCGGGCTTGGCGCGCGCCACGGCCGCCGCGCCGATATTGCCACCCGCGCCCGCGCGGTTTTCCACGATGAAGGACGTATTGAGCTGCTTGCCCATGGACTCGCCCAGCGTGCGTGCAATGCTGTCCATCGCGCCGCCCGGCGGGAAGGGCACGATCCACTTTACCGGCCGGTCGGGGTAGGTGTCGGCATGGGCGGCCGCCGCGCCGGCCAGGAGCGACGCGGCCAGCAATGCGCGGGCAAAGGGGTTGAATACATGGCGCATGCGCATGGTTGTCTCCGTGTTTTCTCGAATTCTTGGGGGCGTCGGTAGCCGAATTCATACTTGCAGCGCCGATCCCTGAACGATAGGGGCAGTATCGCTTGCCTTTTTTCAGGGTGTCCAAGACTATATGGGTTTCAATTGATACCTTCAGGGTCTGAATCGACATGGAACTCCGGCATTTGCGCTACTTCCAGGCCGTGGCTGACGCGGGCAGTTTCACCCTCGCGGCTTCTCGGCTGCACATCGCGCAGCCGCCCCTCAGCCGACAGATCAAGCAATTGGAGGAAGAGCTGGGCGTGCTGCTGTTCGAACGCACCACGCGGGCGTTGCGACTGACCGAGGCGGGCCGCTTCCTGCTCGAGCAGTCTCGCCTCCTGACGGCCCGGCTGGACGAAGTGCTGGAAGGCACGCGCAGGCTGGGGCAGACGGAGCGCCGCTGGTTTGGCATCGGCTTCGTGCCGTCCACGCTGTATGGCTTCGTGCCGGAACTGATCCGGCTGCTGCGCAGCGCCGATGAACGGGTCGAAGTGGGCTTGATGGAAATGAACACCTTGCCGCAGCTCGAAGCCCTGAAGGCAGGCCGTATCGACCTGGGCATCGGCCGCATCCTGCTGGACGACCCCGCGATCGAACGCCGCGTGCTCATGACCGAGCCGCTGATGGCCGCGGTGCCCTTGCATCACCCGTTGGCGGGCCAGGGCAGCGTCGCCGTCGACCGGCTGGCGCGCGAGCCCTTCGTCCTGTATCCGGCGCGGCCCCGCCCGAACTACGCGGATCACGTGCTGGGCCTGTTTCGCGCCGCAGGTCATTCGCTACAGGTAGTGCAAGAGGCCAACGAGCTGCAGACCGCGATCGGGCTGGTCGCGGCGGGACTGGGCGTCACGGTGGTGCCCGCGTCCGTGCAACGCCTGCAGCGGCAGGATGTCGCGCACGTGCGGATCGAGGCCGACGCCTTTGTGTCGCCGGTGATCGTCAGCTATCGCAAGGACGATGCGTCGGCGTTTCTGGCGCGGGCGTTGGAATTGGCCGGAGACCTTGCCAAAGGCTAGAAATCCGAACTGTGAGAAATGCAGGGCGCGGTGGGCGGCCGCCACGGTATATTGCCCTGCATGAAAAAGCTAGACATCCCAGCGCTGGAAATCTTCGTCGCGGCCGTCGAGGAAAAGAGCCTGTCCAAAGCGGCCGAACGGGAAAACCTGGTCACGTCCGCAGCCAGCAAGCGCGTTGCCGAACTTGAACGCCATCTCGGGCGCACCCTGTTGCACCGGCATGGACGCGGGGTGGAGCCTACCTCCGCGGGCGCCTTGCTGTACCAGCGGGCCAAGGCCATCCTGCGCAGCGTGCAACTCACCGAGCAGGCCATCAACGGCTATTCGCTAAACGGCCAGGCCAAGATCCGGCTGGCGTCCAATCCCTCGACCATCCTGCAATTCCTGCCGGGCGTGATGGGCCGGTTCCTGGCCGGGCGCAGCGACGTCAGCGTCGATCTGCTGGAGGGCCATAGTTACGACATTCCGCGCATGGTGGCCGAGGCATCGGTGGATATCGGCATCTATCACGCCGACCACCCAGTTCCCGGGGTGGCCTCGTTCCCGTTCCGCCGCGATCGCGTCGGCCTGGTGGTGCCGGTGGGACATGCGCTGGCGGACCGCTCCGAACTGTATCTGGAAGAGGCGCTGGATTACGACCTGCTCGGGTATTTTCCACGCCATTCGCTTGACCAGTTTCTGGCCTACGCCGGGCAGACGCTTTCCCGGCCGCCCAACGTCAAGCTGCAGGTTTCCAACTTCGAGACCCGCTGTCGCATGATCCGCGAGGGGCTGGGCATCGGCGTGGTGCCGGAAGGCATTGCGCGGCACTACCTGGCTTCGATGGGACTTGCGCTGCTGCGCTTGCGCGATGACTGGGCGGAACGCCAGTTCTACGTGTGCGTGCGCGACATGAGCCAGCTTGCGAGGCCGGTAGACGAACTGCTGAAGGCGCTGACGCAGGCGGAGTGAATGTCGGTCCAGGCTGTATCGCCGACGCAAAGAGGGCCCGGCGCGCACACCGGCGTCCCGGGCCGCTGCTCGGCGACGGCCTACCGGCCTCGCCGCGCTCGCGCCGCCTCAGACAGCACCGGCCGCAGGTAGCCGAGGAACCGGTCGGGGTCTTCGCTCATGGGGAAGTGGCCCATGCCCTCCATGATCTGCCATTGCGATCCGGCGATGCGGCCCGCCAGGAATTCGGTGTCTTGCGGCGTGCAGGAGTAATCGTATTCGCCGGTTAGCAGCCACAGCGGGCAGCGCTGCGTATCGATGCCGGCCACCCGGTCGCGGATGTCGCCGTCGGCGGTGTAGAAATGCAGGTCTCCCTTGAACACGCCGGGGCCACCCTGCATGTAGTGCCAGAGCGTCTCCCAGCGATGCTTGTCGGGGCTGCCCGGGCCGACCAGACCAGACACGATGCCGGCGCAGACTTCGCCGCCATGCACGTCGGGCCGGTTCAGCCATTCCAGATCGTAATAGGGATCGACATGCGCCCCGGATTGCAGCCCGATGGCGCCGCCGAAGCGGTCCGCATGTTCCAGCGCCAGATGCAGCACGATGCGCCCGCCGATGGAGCAACCCATCACCAGGGGCCGATCAAGGGCGAGCGCGTCCGCCACGGCGACGATTGCGTTCGCGTAATCCTGCGATGTCAGGCGGTAGGTTTCCTCGTGCCAGCCCTCGGGCGGCGACGACTTGCCGTGCCAGGGCAGGTCGAAGGCAATGACGCGGAAGGATTCCAGGATGGCTGGGTCGTTCATCACCGCGCGGTACTGGCGCGAGTCCGCGCCCGCCGTGTGCAGGCACAGCAGCGGCGTGCCGCTGCCGGCTTCCTCGACGTAGACGCGGTGCTGGCGTCCGCCCAGCGGCAATTGCAGGTAGCGGCCGACAATCGGCTCGAAGACGGCTGGGCTGGCGTTCACAGGGACGCTCCTTCGGCGCGCGGGCAGGCCAGCACGTCCTTGAAATACAGCAGGTGAGACATCAGGGGATAGAGGTCGCCTTCGGCGCGCAGGCGGCGGAATTTCACCAGCGCCATCAGGTCGTGAAAGCCGGGGGGCGGCTTGGGATGCCAGAACTGCGCCCAGTCGGCGGCTGCCGCGCGCAAGGCGAATTGCCATCGCGGCATGACAAAGGGACCGCGGCGAACGGCGGTGATGCGGCCCGCCTGCACGGTGATGAGATAGGCGGCGTCGCCGCATTCCAGCAGGAACACGGTGTGCAGATGCCGGCCGCGCCACACCAGCCGCTCCTGCCGGTTCACGGCGTCAGCCAGTCGGTGGAGGATGAAATCGTCTTCTTGCATTTGCGTTGTCCTTGTCACTGGGGCGGAACGTCCAGGCGGAAGATGCCGTCGCCATCGCCGGCGCGTGGGTAGCGCTCGGCGACGGCGGGGTCGTGGCCCGGCACGATGTGCGCCTCGGAGTCCGCCAGGGTCCGGATGCGCGCATAGCCCTCGAGCATATCGCCCAGATGGAAAATCGCGGGAAACGGGTTGTTGTCGTGGTAGTTGCGGTAATAGTGCAGGGCGTCCGATGCCAGCACGACCCAGCCGCGCGCCGTGTGCACGCGCACGATCTGCAGGCCTTGCGTGTGGCCGCCGACGCGGTAGAGCTCAAGTCCGGGCGCAAGCCGGGCATCGCCGTCGTGAAACTGCACGCGGTCCGCGTACACCCGCCGCACCACCGCCTGCACGTCGTCCACCGAAAAGAAATGCCGTAAGGATTCAAAGCACATGTAGCGGCCCGTTGCGTACTGCATTTCCGCGTCCTGCAGATGCACCCGGGCATTCGGGTAACCCTCGACGTTGCCGGCGTGGTCGTAATGCAGGTGGGTAAGGATGAGGTCGCCGATGTCGGCAGGCGCCAGCCCGAGGCGCGCGAGCGCCGCCTCGGGTTGCAGCGTGAAGGCGCGGTTGCGGGCTCGCGCCGAACAGGCGCTGAAGCCGGTGTCGACCAGCACATTGCCCGCCGGGCCGCGCAGCAGCCAGCAATAGAAGTCCATCGGCATCGGCCCGTCGTGCACGTCGGCGCGCGACAGGAAGTTGTCGGGCGCGCGACGTGTCACGCTGGCATAGCGGATTGCGTAAACCTCGTAGGCCGGCAGGTCCGCCCATGGCCGCGGCTCCGCGTTCATCGCTTGACCAGCTTGCATTGGCTTTCGGACAAGGGCATGAAGGCCTGGTCGCCCGGTACGGTGCGCAGAATCTTGTAGTAGTCCCACGGCGCCTTTGAGTCCTGGGGGGATTTCACCTCCACCACGTAAGTATCGTGGATCAACTTGCCGTCTTCGCGCAGGCGGGCATTGCGCGCGAAGGCGTCATGGATTGGCATGGCGCGCAGCGTTTTCATCACGACGTCCACGTTGTCCGAGCCTGATTTTTCGACAGCCCGCAGGTAGTTGAGCACCGCGGAATACTGCCCTGCCTGCAGCGCCGTGGGCATCTTGCCAGACGCCTTGTGAAAGCGCTGGGCAAAGGCTCGGGTCTCGTCGTCCATGTCCCAGTAGAAGGTCTCGGCGAACGTCATGCCCTGGCCAGCGTCCAAGCCCACGCCGTGCACATCCGTAATGCTCATCAGCATCGCGACCAACTTCTGGCGGGCCGCCAGGCCGAACTCTCGCGCCTGCTTGATCTCGTTCTGCAAGTCGGCGCCGGCGCTGGCAAACGCCACGGCGTCGGCTTTGCTGGATTGCGCCGACAGAAGGAAAGAGGCGAAGTCGTTGCCGGGGAACGGATATCGCGCCGACCCGGCCACCGTGCCGCCGCCTTCCTTCACGAATCGCATGCCGTCGTTTTCCAGCGAGTGGCCGAATGCGTAGTCGGCTGTCACGAAGTACCACTTCTTCGCGCCGGCCTCTACGAGCGGCAGCGTGCCCACCTTGGCGAGCGCATAAGTGTCGTAGACCCACTGGACATTGTTGGGCGAGCAGTCCTCGCCGGTGATGCGGGTGGCGCCCGCGCCGGTGACCATGGTCATGCGGCCTTTTTCGCGGGCGATGTTCATTACCGCCAGGGCGACGGCGCTGTTGCCCAGTTCCGTCACGACGTCGACTTTCTCCCGATCCATCCATTCGCGCGCGCGGCTGGCGGCCACGTCGGTCTTGTTCAGATGGTCCGCGGACAGCATTTCAACGGGCTTGCCCAGGACCTTGCCGCCGAACTCTTCGATGGCGAGCCGGGTGGCCAGCACCGAGCCGGGTCCGACGTTGCCGGAATAGGCGCCCGACATGTCTGTCAGCACGCCGATGCGCACGACGCCGTCCGATATGCCGTCTGACGGCTGGGCGTGCGCCGCGCCGGCCAGGGTTGCGACTGCAAACGCGGCGGTGATCTTCTTATACATGGTGTTCTCCTTTGGATGGGGGGGCGGCGTGGTCGGTAGCCGCGCCGCTCGCGCGGCTACGCCTGGCTCACGTACTTGACCTGCATGAATTCCTGCAGGCCTTCCACACCGCCTTCCTTGCCCAGGCCGCTGTCCTTGAAGCCGCCGAAAGGCGTCTCGGGCAGCGAGGCCTGGCAGTGGTTGATGCAGACGACGCCGCTTTCGATGCGTTCGGATGCAATGCGCGCCGTGGCCGCATCGCGCGTGAAGACATAAGAAGCCAGGCCGAAGGGCAGGCGGTTGGCTTGTTCCAGCGCGTCGTCGGTGCTGGCGAACGGGTGCACCAGCGCCAGCGGTCCGAATGGCTCCGTGTTAGCGGCCAGGCACTCGGCGCCGACGTCGCTGAGTACAGTGGGCGCCCAGAAGAAACCGGGCAGGTCCAGCCGCTGGCCGCCGGCCCCGAGCCGCGCGCCATGTTTCAGGGCATCGGCCACCATCGCTTCCATCGCGGCGAGCCGCCGGGGATTGGCGAGCGGTCCCATCTGCACGCCGGCTTCCAGGCCGTTGCCCACCCGCCAGGCGCGTGCGCGTTCGGCCAACCGTTCGTTGAAGCGGTCGTACACGCTTTCATGCACGTACATCCGCGTGGGCGACGTGCAGATTTGCCCCGAGTTGCGCAGCTTGGCCGCGAGGACGGTATCGGCCGCGTGAACGGGATCGGCATCGCCGAACACCAGAACCGGTGCGTGGCCGCCCAGTTCCAGGGTCGCGCGTTTGAGTCCTGCGGCCGCCATCGTCGCGAGTTGACGCCCGATCGCTGTGGAACCGGTGAAGGTCACCATGCGGATGATCGGCGATTCGATCAGACGCGTGGAGATCTCGCCCGGATCTCCGAATACCATGTTGAGCACGCCCGCGGGCAGTCCCGCATCGGCGAGCGCGTGTGCGATCTCCAGAGCGATGGCCGGTGTTTCCTCGGACGGCTTTATGACGATGGAGCATCCAGCCGCCAGCGCGCCGGCGATCTTGCGCGACGGCGTGATGGCCGGTGCGTTCCAGCCGGAGAAAGCCGCGACCGGGCCAATGGGCTCGGGGATAGCCATCTGCCGGATGCCGCCGACGCGGCCCGGTATCAGCCGGCCATACGTCCGCCGCGCCTCCTCCGCGCCCCATTCAAACATCTCAGCGGCGGTCGCCACCTCTTTTTCGGATTCCGCGAGGGGCTTGCCCAATTCGCGTGTGATGAGCCAGGCCAGTTGCGGCGTACGCTCGCGCATCAGCGCGGCGGCCCGGCGCAATATCACGGCGCGGTCCAGCGCTGGTGTGTCGCGCCAGAGGGGAAAGCTGCGGCGCGCGGCTTCCAAGGCCTCGTCGACGTCTTCGGCCGAAGCCATCGGCAGCCGGCCGAGCACCGCCTGCGTGGCGGGGTCGATCACTTCCAGGCCTGGCCGTTGGCCGGCGGCGACGGCGCGGCCGGCGATGAGCAGGGTCAGTTCGGGATATTCCATTTAGTCCGCCTTGGCAATGTGGCTGGTTTCTATGACCTCTGCCCAGCGTTCGGTTTGCGAGCCGATGTGCCGGGCGAAGTCTTCGGGGCTGCCGGTCATGGGGAACTGGCCCAGCTTCTGCAACGCGTCGCGCGCCTCGCTGGCGCCCATCACCTTGTTGATCGTGGCATTCAAGCGTTGCGTCACGGCGGGGGGGACCCCGGCCGGCGCCAGCACCCCATTCCAGGGCTCGGCCGTGAAGCCGGGAATGTCTGCGGCCTGGGCTACGGTGGGTACGCCCGGCGCCACCGAAGAAGGCTGCGATGCGGCGATTCCCAACGCGCGCAGCTTGCCAGCCTGAACCTGCGGCATGGCGGCGATTGCGCTCAGGAAAGCCATGTCCACGCGTCCCGCGACGAGGTCGGCAATGGCGGCCGAATCGCCCTTGTACGGCACGTGCGTGATGTCGACCTTGGTGGCGCTCTTGAACCATTCGCCCGCCAGGTGGTTCACGGCGCCGCTGCCGGCCGACGCAAAGGTCAGAGCGCCGGGCTTGCTGCGCGCCCCGGCGATCAGTGCCTGCACGCTGTCGAATGGCGACCCCGCCGGCACGACCAACAGATACGGATAGCTGGCGACCAGGGCGACCGGCTGGAAGTCCTTGAGGACCTGGTAGTCGACCTTCTGCTTGTAGACAGGTTCGATGGATAGCGTGCCGCTGCTGCCGAGCATCAGCGTGTAGCCGTCGGCGGGGGCGCGTTTGACCGCCTGGACGGCCACCACGCCGTTGGCTCCAGCCCGGTTCTCGACGACGACGGGCTGGCCAAGCTCGGCTTCAAGCTGCCGCGCCAGGTAGCGGCCGACGGCGTCCGTCGGACCGCCGGCAGTGAAGCCGATCACCAGTGTGATCGGCTTGGTCGGGTATTCCGCGGCGGCGGCATTGAAGCCGATCGCGGCGGCGAGCAGGGGCAGGGCCCATCTGCGTAGCATGGGTGTCATGATGATCTCGGATAGAAAAGTGGCGGCGCCAGACGCCGGGGGGGCGTCTTACGCGTACCCGCGTTCGATCAACTTGACCATGACCGGGTAGTACTCCTTGACGTAACCGGCGGCGCGCGTCCGTTCCAGGAGATCGTGCGTCAGTTTCGCGGCACGGGCGTCCACGTCGCCCTGGTTCGCCAGCTCCAGCGCCAGGAGAATGTCCTTGATCGCATACTCGGTCGGAAAAGTCTTTTCCGGAAAGGTCTGCGGCGCCAGCGCCTTGTGGCCCGGGTTGCGCAACGCGAAGCTGTCAGCCGAACCCTTGCTCAGCGCGTCCAGCAGCAAAGTGCCGTCGACGCCCGCGCTGCGGCCGATCGTGACGGCCTCCGCCAGCGCATGCACCGTCATGAACACCACCATGTTGTTCATGATCTTGACCACCTGGCCGTTGCCGATTCCGCCGCACAAAAGCACGTCGGAGCCCATGCAGGACAGGTAGGGCAGGACGGCGTCATGGTCTTCCTGCGTGGCGCCCACGGTGATCATCAGCGTGCCGAGCCGGGCGGCCTCGCGCATGCGCGCCACCGGCGCGTCGATCAGCAGGATGCCATGTCCTTGCAGCACCTCAGCCAGGCGGCGGGTGCGCGTGACGTCGCTGGTGCTCATGTCCACCACGATGCGCACGCGCCCGGCCGCCTCGACCAGGCCGCCGGGGCCCGTGCACACCTGTTCGACCTGCACGATGCTGGGCAACGACAGAAAGACGATTTCGGCGCTTTGCGCCACTTCAACCACCGACGCGCAGGCGTGCGCGCCCAATGCGCCGATGCGCGCCACCGGTTCGGCGTTGATATCGGTCACGTAAACCGGCTGGCCGGATTTACGGACCAGATTGGCGCACATGGGTTCTCCCATCACGCCCAGGCCGATAAAGCCCAGAGGGGTCTCGCTCATTACTTCCTCCTTGGTCATGCGTTGTTTTTCTCGTCTTGCCATGCAGCTTACGGACCGGGTTGGAGCGGCGGTATGAAAAATTGGCAAAGCAACGTTCACGAATAACGTCCCCCTCCGATCAAGAACGCTCGTTTTCCTTTTTATCAACGCTCGGGTGGGCGAGCCGCCTAGAGTGGTCGGCAGAAGCAAACGGCGCGGCTGCTGCGCCGCAACACCCGCGGAGAACTAAATGCTGCTGAACACCATTGCGGCCTATGGCGCGACGGACGCCGTAAGCCGATTGCCCGAGGAGGTCATCCATTACGCCAAGCGGGCGTTCCTGGACTGGCTGTCGGCGCTATATCCGGGAACGCGTGGCGCGCCGTGCCAGCAACTCCTTGGGGCGCATGGCGCCGAGCTGGGGTCGGGTGCGTCCAGCCTTCCAGGCTGCGCTACCACCGCGTTTGCCGCGACGGCCGCCTGGATCAACGGCAGCGTCTCGCACGCGGTGGAGTTCGACGATATCTTTCGGGATGCGGTCTATCACCCGGGCTGCCCGACCATCGCGGCGGCCCTCGCACTGGCCGAAGAGCACGACGCTGGCGGCCTCGCGCTGCTGCAGGCGATCGTGGTGGGCTACGAGATCTCGACGCGCATCGGGGCGGCAGTGCAACCCGCGCATTACCGCTATTTCCATACGACCGGCACCGTGGGCTGTTTTGGCGGCGCCGCGGCCGCCGCGGCCCTGTGCGCGCCCGGCGATGCGCACGTCATGCTCCATG
>DALZRX010000016.1:237-24391 GCA_032015805.1 Achromobacter sp. | reverse complement strand
TTGCACGCCACCGGCTCGCACCAGCGCGAGGTGCCGCTCGCGGACCTGGTGCCCGGCGACGTCGTGCTGCTGTCCGCGGGAGACATGGTCCCCGCCGACTGCCGCATTCTCAACGCCAAGGACCTCTTCGTCGCGCAGGCCGCACTGACGGGAGAGTCGCTGCCCGTTGAAAAGCACATGTCCCCGCGCGTGCAGGCCGCCAATCCCCTGGAGCTGGAAAACGTGGCTTTCATGGGCACCAACGTGGTCAGCGGCGCGGGCAGCGCGCTCGTGGTGGCCACCGGCTCGGACACGTACTTCGGCCAGTTGGCCGGCCGCGTCACGCAAACGTCGCGCGCACCGACGCAGTTCCAGCAAGGTATCAACCGCGTGAGCTGGATCCTGATCCGGTTCATGCTTGTCATGGCGCCGGTGGTGATGCTGATCAACGGCTTCACCAAGGGCGACTGGCTCGAGGCGCTGCTGTTCGCGCTCGCCATCGCGGTGGGACTGACGCCCGAAATGTTGCCGATGATCGTCACCGCGACGCTGGCCAAGGGGGCCGTGCGCATGTCGCGTCGCAAGGTCGTCGTCAAGCGCCTCGATGCCATCCAGAACCTGGGCGCCATGAACGTGTTGTGCACCGACAAGACCGGCACGCTGACGCAGGACCGCATCGTGCTCGAGCGCCATACCGACGTCTACGGCGCTGCCAGCGACGACGTGCTGGCCTATGCCTATCTGAACAGTTACTACCAGACGGGCCTGAAGAACCTGCTGGACGTGGCGGTGCTGGAGCATGCCGAAGTCGCGCGCAGCCTGGATCTTGCGGGCCGCTATCGCAAGATCGACGAGATTCCGTTCGACTTCTCGCGGCGTCGCATGTCCGTCGTCGTGAACGAGACCGAGAACGGCCGGGACCATCACGAACTGATCTGCAAGGGCGCGCTCGAGGAAATGCTGTCAGCCTGCACGCGGCTGCGCGTGGGGGGCGATGTGCTTGCGCTGACCGAGGCGCGCCGCGCCGACATCCGTCGCGTGGCTGCGGGCCTGAACCGCGATGGCCTGCGCGTCATTGCGGTGGGCGTGAAGGAACTGCCGCCCACGCAGCAGGCCTACGGCGTCTCGGACGAATCCGATCTGGTGCTGGTGGGATACATCGCGTTCCTGGATCCGCCCAAGGAGTCGACGGGACCCGCGCTGGCCGCGTTGAAAGACTCGGGGATCGAAGTCAAGGTCCTGACCGGCGACGTCGAGCTCGTCACGCGCAAGGTCTGCCGCGAAGTGGGACTGGACGTGCGCAAGGTCTTCCTGGGCGCCGACATCGAGGTCATGGACGACGACGAACTTGCCGCGGCTGTGCGCGAGGCCAACGTATTCGCCCGCCTTTCACCCCTACACAAGGAGCGCATCGTGCGCAGCCTGCGCGCGCAGGGCGACACGGTGGGGTTCATGGGGGACGGCATCAACGACGCCCCAGCCCTGCGGGCCGCGGACGTCGGCATTTCCGTGGATTCGGCGGTGGATATTTCAAAGGAGGCCGCCGACATCATCCTGCTCGAAAAGAGCCTGATGGTGCTGGAGGATGGCGTCATCGAAGGCCGCAAGACCTTCTGCAACATGCTCAAGTACCTGAAGATGACGGCCAGCTCGAATTTCGGCAACGTCTTCTCGGTACTGGTCGCGAGCGCCTTCCTGCCTTTTCTGCCGATGCTGCCCATCCATCTGCTGCTGCAGAACCTGATGTACGACATTTCGCAGACGGCGATCCCGTTCGACAACGTCGATGAAGAGCTGCTGAAGCAACCGCAGCGCTGGGATCCGGACGGCCTGGGGCGCTTCATGGTGTTCTTCGGACCGATCAGCTCGGTTTTCGATATCGCCACGTATGCCGTCATGTGGTTCGTGTTCCAGGCCAATGCGCCCGAGCATCAGACGCTGTTCCAGTCCGGCTGGTTCGTCGAGGGCCTGTTGTCGCAGACGCTGATCGTGCACATGATCCGCACGCGCCGGATTCCCTTCCTGCAAAGCCGCGCCTCCTGGCCGTTGATGGGAATGACGCTGATGGTGATCGTGCTGGGTCTGCTGCTGCCGTTCTCGCCCCTGGCAGAGTACTTCCACCTGCAAGCGTTGCCCTGGAGCTACTTCCCCTGGCTGGTCGGCATCCTCCTCGGGTACTGCGTGCTGACGCAGGCGCTCAAGGGATTCTGGGTACGCCGCTACGGCTGGCAGTAAGCTGATGCAATTGGCGGCGGGGGCTGCCCGCCGCCAAAGCGAGGAACAATCATGAGAATCGCATTTTGGGCCGCCCTGGCGGCGGCCGGCCTCATCCCGCCGTGCAGTGCCCATGCCGCCGAGGCGGGGCCTGCACTTCAGGTGTACGGCATTGTCGACGCCGGCCTCGCCGTGACGAAGGTGTCGGGACAGGGCAGCCACGCCGGCCTGCTGGATGGGGGCCTCACGGACTCGTTGTGGGGGCTGCAGGGTACGGAAGACCTGGGCGGGGCTGGACAGCCCGATTTCAACTCGAAAGCGGCTTTGACCCGTCCAGCGGAAACGTTGCTGACGGCAGCAACTTGTGGAGCTACGGCGCCTGGGTCGGCTTGGCTAATCAGCAATACGGCGAACTTCGGCTTGGCCGCCAGTACACCGTGGGCCAGACCTACGGCAATGCGCTGGAAATTGCCTCGTGGAAGGACATGGGCATGGGCGCCACCTTCAAGGCGTCCGACAATTACCAGTTCAGCAACATGGTGAACTGGTATTCGCCGGAGTGGGGCGGCTTTCAAGCCGGTGTCGGGTATGCCTTCGACGCGGACGGGCAGGACGAATTCCGCACCAACCAGAACAATCGTGCGATCAGTCTCGGTCTGAAGTATGAGGACGGTCCTTTGCTGGCCGTGGCGACGTGGGAGCAACTGCGCCTGGCCAACCCGCCCGCTGATAACGCGGGGCGTCCGCAGGCGATCCAGGTGGGGGGCTCATACGACTTCGAGGTGGCCAAGCTGTCGTTGGCGTGGTCGCGCCAGCGCAATGGTTACGTGGGAATGGACGGCGGGGATCCCGATGGGCTTGGCCTGGGGTTGGGGCCGGCGGCCTTCGTGCAGGGCGGGACGGTCGATGCCTGGCTGGTCGGGGTCAGCGTGCCGGCGGGGCCGGGCGCCGTCCTGGTGCAGTGGTCGCTTGCCCGGCCGAACTGGCGCTGGACCAACGGCATGACGGCGCGCAATGCGCAGGTGGCAACGCTGGGCTATACGTACGACCTGTCTCCGCGCACAACCCTCTATGTCTTTGCCGGCTACGCTTCGAACTACACGCTGGACAACCAGTTCGACCCCGCCAACAGCCACACCACGCGCGTCGGCACAGGCGTGTCACACCACTTCTGACCGTCCGCGCGGCGGGCTGGCGCCCGGCAGCGGACAACGGCAGGGTCTACTACAATCGTCGGAGGACGGCGCCCGGCGCCGGTTCTCGTCTTCGCGTCGTTTCTCGGATGGCCCGCATGGATAGTCTCGAATGGCTCGTACCCTGGGAGTTCTCTCCCACGCTGGTGGCTTCCTTCCTGGTCGCCATCGTGCTGTTCGTACGCGGCCAGCGGGTGCACCACGTCACGCGCGCACGCCAGATCCTTTTCTGGACGGGGATGGTCCTGCTGTACCTGTCCCTGCACACCCGGCTCGACTATTACGCCGAGCGCATGTTCTTCATCCATCGCATCCAGCATCTGGTGCTGCACCATCTTGGGCCGCTGCTCGTCATGGCGGCCTTCCCCGGCCAGGTGATGCGGGCCGGTCTGCCGATGCGTTGGCGGGTCCGGCTGCGTGACTTCCTGCGTACCGGCGCCGGCCGCGCCACGGTGGCCGTGCTGACCCACAAGATCCTGGTGCCGGCCCTGTTCGTGTTCCTCGTGCTGGTCTGGCTGATCCCGTCGGTGCAGTTCTACTCGATGCTCGACTGGCGTCTTTACCGCCTCATGAACTGGTCGGTCGTGATCAGTGGCTTCATGTACTGGAACCTGATCCTGGACCGCCGCCCGGCGCCGCCCGCGGCCATGTCGCCCGGAGGCCGGGTGATCTCGCCCGTGGCGACCATGTTGCCGCAAATGGTCGCCGGCGCCGTCATCGCCTTCACGGAAAGCGACATCTACCCGCTCTTCGAGCTTTGCGGCCGCGCCATTGCCATGTCGGCGCAAACCGATCAGACGATTGGCGGGCTGACGATGTGGATACCCGCCGCGCTGGTGGAAGTCATTGGCCTGATGGTGGCTTTGGGCACGCTGATGCGCCTGTCCGGCAAGGGACGCCTGCGCAAGGCTGACCGAGACGCCCGCGCACGCGCCAAGTCGGGCGCGGCGCTGTCTTCCTGAGCCCGGCCGGCAACGCGGCACCGATTTGCCACGTGCCAGACGGGTCGCGCCCGGTTATTCGGGCAGCAGACCGTGATACTTCTTGCCCAGCGCCACGGTGGCCTGGAACATGCCCGCCTTGTTGCCGCAGTCGTAACGGACGCCGTCGTAGCGGTGCGCGTAGACTTCGCGCTCGCGCATCAGCGATGCGATGCCGTCGGTCAACTGAATTTCATTGCCCGCGCCCATCTTGGTCGAGCGCAGATGATCGAAGATCGCGGCTTCCAGCACGTAGCGGCCCACCACAGCCAGCGTCGACGGCGCCACTTCGGGATCGGGCTTTTCGACGATGTGGGTGACGCGTTCGGTGCGACCATCGCCTGCCGAATCACCCGCATGCGTGGCCACGATGCCGTACTTGCGCGTGTCGGCGCGCGGCACGTCCTGTACGCCCAGCACGCTGGCATTGCGCGCCACGGCGATGTCCACGAGCTGCTTCATCGCGGGCGTATCGGCATCAATCAGATCGTCGGCCAGCAGAACGGCGAAGGGTTCGTCGCCCACGGCGGGCGCGGCCGACAACACGGCGTGGCCAAGGCCCAGCGGGGCCGATTGGCGGATATAGAGGCAATTGACGTGCGCGGGTAGAATGCCCCGCACCATCGCCAGGAGCTCGTGCTTGCCCTTGCTCTCCAGGTCGGATTCCAGCTCGGGGGCGGAATCAAAATGGTCTTCGATGGCACGCTTGTTGCGGCCGGTCACGAAAATAAGATCGGTGATCCCCGCGGCGACGGCTTCTTCCACCGCGTATTGAATGAGGGGTTTGTCGACCACGGGCAGCATTTCCTTGGGCATCGCCTTGGTGGCGGGAAGGAAGCGCGTGCCCATGCCGGCGACAGGGAAAACGGCTTTACGGACGGGACGCATTGAGACCTCGTTGAGGATTCGATGAAACATTTTAAGCTCATCGCTATCATAGGCTTATGAACCGCAGGAAAATGCCATCCATTTGCTCGATTGCGAAACGGGGCGCGATCGCGAGCCTTTGCGCGGCGCTGGCCATACCCGTTGCTCCCGTTACCGCATGGGCTCAGCCGGTCGGGCTACCCTCCATGGGCGCTGCCTCAGCGTCCGACCTGTCGCCCATGCTGGAGCGCACGCTGGGCGAAGCCATCATGGCCCAGGGCCGTCGCGACCCCACGTACATCGACGATTCCGAGCTAAGCCAGTACCTCACGACGATGGGACGCAAGCTGGCGGCGTTTGCGCCGGGCGGCGTGCCCGAGGTCGAGATGTTCGGCGTGCGCGATCCCGAGATCAACGCATTCGCGATGCCGGGCGGTTTCATCGGAATAAATACGGGCCTGATCGTGTCCTCGGCCAGCGAGTCCGAACTTGCGGCCGTGGTGGCCCACGAAATCGGCCACGTCGTGCAGCGCCACATTGCGCGCGGCATGACCCAGCAAAACCAGAACGGCATGCTCATGCTGGCCAGCCTGGCGGGCGCGCTGCTCGCGGCGCTGGCGGGCGGAGGCGGAAACCTGTCCATGGGCGTTGCCGCGTTCGGCCAGGCGGCGGCCATCAACCGTCAGTTGGGTTTCTCCCGCGACGCCGAGCGTGAGGCCGATCGCGCGGGCCTGCAAATGCTGACCAAGGCGGGTTACGACGCTGACGGCATGTCGCAGATGTTTGCGCGGCTGATGAACGCATCGCGCCTGAACGAAGGCGCGGGCGGCGGCTCGTGGGCCAGTACCCACCCACTGTCTATTGAGCGTATGTCCGACGTGCAGAACCGTGCGCGTGCGTTGCCGGCCTCGCGCCATCTGGACAGCGACGACTTCTGGTACATCCGCGCCAAGATGCGCGTGGCGCAGGGCCGCGATACGGTCGGCCTGCGCACGGCCGGGCAGCAATTGCAGGACGAGGCCCAGGCCCTTTCGGGCGTGCGGCAGTCCGCTGCCTATTACGGGCTGGCGCTTCAGAACTACCAACGCAACAACCTGGCGGAGGCGGATCGCTACTGGAACCTGGCTTCCGCCAATGGCCGCAGTTCGCCCCAGTTGGCGAAGCTGGCGGTGGACATCGCGCTGGCGCGCAAGGATTTTCCGCAGGCGATGACGCTTGCCCAGGCCGGCACCAAGCGCTATCCCGACCACCGCGCGCTGGGCATCGCGTACGCCCAGGCGCTGCTGGGCAATGGCCGCCATGCCGAGGCGCAGGACTACCTGCGCGCCAAGATCAAGCAGTGGGGCAGCGATGAGCCCAGCCTGTATCAGATGCTGGCGCAAAGCGAAGAGCGCAACGGCAAGCCGGTGCAGGCGCGCCGCGATCTGGCGCGCTACTACGTCATGACGGGCGCGTATGCCGCTGCCGAATCGCAGTTGCAACAGGCGCGCGGCCTGTCCAGCGATTTCTATGAGCAGTCGCAGATCGACGTCCAGATCAAGGAAGTCAAGGACAAGCTGGCCGAAGAGCGCCGGCTGCTCGAGCGCTTCAAGTCCGGTTGAAGGTCATCACGCCGTAGTCGGCGTGAAGCGCCTTGCGCGCCCGCCCGCCGGCGGTGCACTGCGCATCCGCGTGGTGCGCCTGCGCGGCGCCGTCACAAACCCGTTTCGAAGAATCGCCCCAGGCGCTGCGGCAACCAGTTCAGGTGGCCTGGAAAGCTGCCGGTGGGAAAGCCTGCGTGGCCGCCATCGGAAGGCTGATGCAGCAGGATGCCTGGCGCGCATTCCTCTGGCCTGGGCAGCGAGGCGGCCGGGATGAATGGATCGTTGCGCGCGTTCAGCACCAGCGTCGGCACAGAGATCTTTGGCAGCCAAGGCTTGCTGGATGCCCGCGTCCAGTAGTCCAGCGCGTTGCGAAAGCCGTGCATCGGCGCGGTGTAGGTATCGTCGAACTCGCGCAGGTCGTGCGCGTGCGCGATCCGCATGACGTCGATCGAACCCGGGAAACGATGCGCCTTCTCCAGCACCTTGTGCTTGAGCGTCTTCAGGAAGTGCGCGGTGTACACCCGGCGGTTGAAGATGCCGGTCGACAGCGTCTTGCCGCATGCGACCAGATCCAGGGGCGCGGACACGCCGGCGCAGGCCGTCAGCCAGGGGGTGTCTTCCTGGTGCTCACCCAGGTACTTCAGCAACGCATTGCCGCCCAGCGATACGCCCACGGCATGCCAGCGCGCGTGGGGAATGCGCTGGCGCACGGTCTTCAGCAGGAAACCGACCTCGGCGGAGTCGCCGGAGTAATAGGCGCGGGCCAGGCGGTTGGGCACGCCCGAGCAACCGCGGAAATGCGCGATCACCACGATCCAGCCACGCGCCCGGAAGTAATGCGCAATGGACTGCGCATAGCGGCTGGTGCTGCCGCCTTCAAGGCCATGGAGCAGAATCAGGGCAGGGGTGTCGGGCGTCTGCGGCAGGGATTTCCAGTCGGCGTCCGTCATCCAGCGCGCCGCGGCGGTCTTGCCGGTGGCGACTGGACGCTGTCCGCTTACCGGCGCACCGTCGGCAGCCTTGTGCGGAAACAGCCCGGGACCGGTCCAGTCGAAGTCGACGAAGTCGGTATCGGGCGTGTCGACGCGCTCGCGCACGAACGCGATCCGGTGATGCTGCGCGAACAGGGCGGCGTAAACCGTCTGGCTGTCGCCCCCCGGAAGCCAGGGAGGGACGGGGCAGGGCGTTGTATCAAGACGAGCAGCGGCCAACTAGAAATCCACCTGGTTCAATGGAGCATGTCGGGCACATCGTGCAGGTCGAGCACCCCGGCTTCAGTGGGCGCCTGCGAGGCATGGTGCATGACCATGCGCCAGCCGGTGGGACCCTTGTGGTAGATGTTGGTGGCGTAGCAGTTGGCAAACTGCGTGCCCTCACGCGTGCGCACCGCCACCTGCTCGACCAGCACGTGCACCGCGCACATCATGCTGAGCATGACGAGCGGGCGCAGGGGTCGGACATGCAGCGGGCCGTTGGACAGCACCTGTTGCCAGGACTCGTGCACCGCGGAGTGGCCGACGACGCGCAGCCCTCCGGGATGGATGCATACGACTTCCTCGTCATCTGCCCAGACCTGCATCAGGCGGACAGCGTCCGCCTGCTCAAGGGCTTCGTAGAACGCGTGTTCTGCTTCTTCGGGCGTGGCGAACATGGCTGCTGAAACGGTTAAGCGTGTTATGGGGCGGCGGAACTCAGTGGCCGTGGCCGTGCAGCACCGTGCCGGCCTTCAGGCGGTATTGGGCGCCACAGTAGGCGCAGCTTGCGGAACCGGTGCGGGCCACGTCAAGGAAGACGCGGGGATGCATGCTCCAGAGCGGGGCCTTGGGGCCGGGACAGAACACGGGCAGGTCTTCAGCGCCGACCTCGATGACTTCGTGAGCGCGGGAGACGGCGGCCGGGGCAGCAGCGGTCATGGATATTCCTGAAAAAAGAACCGATATACGGCAGGTTGAAACAATGATGCGGTCTCGCGGCGCAAAACCGCGCGAATCAGACTTTACTTAGCCAGTGATGGTACTTCGGGTTGCGGCCATTCACCACGTCAAAAAACGCGTTCTGCAATAGTTCAGTGACCGGGCCGCGCCGGCCCGAGCCGATCTGGCGGTTGTCGACCTCGCGGATCGGCGTCACTTCGGCGGCCGTGCCGGTGAAAAAGGCCTCGTCCGCGATGTACACGTCGTCGCGCGTCAGCCGTTTGGTCACCACGCGCAGGCCGAGGTCGGCCGCCAGGGCGTGAATGGTCGAACGGGTGATGCCCGTCAGCGCGGAAGCGATCTCAGGCTCGCAAAGCACACCGTCCTTTACGAGAAACAGGTTCTCGCCGGAACCCTCGGCCACGAAGCCGTCGGTATCCAGCAGCAGGGCCTCGTCGTAGCCGTCCTGCAGGGCTTCCGTGTTGGCCAGGATGGAATTGGCGTAGGTGGTGGCCACTTTGGCGCGCGGCATCGTTACGTTCACGTGCTGGCGCGCGAACGACGACACCTTTACGCGGATGCCGTCGGACAGCGCCTCTTCGCCCAGGTAGGCGCCCCAGGGCCAGGCGGCGATGGCGACATGCACCCGCGCACCCTTGGGCGACACGCCCATTTTTTCGGGGCCGTAGAACACCAGGGGGCGCAGATAGCCGGACTCGAGCTGGTTTTCGCGCACGACCGTCCGCTGCGCCTCGTTGATCGTGTCGCGATCGAACGGCATGGGGATCTGGTAGATGTGCGCCGAATTGAACAGGCGATTGGTGTGGTCTTCGAGGCGAAAGATGGCGGTGCCGAGGGTGGAGCGGTAGGCCCGCACCCCTTCGAAGACGGACAGCCCGTAATGCAGGGAATGCGTCAGGACATGCGTCGTCGCGTCTCGCCATGGAACGAGCTTGCCGTCATACCAGATGAAACCGTCGCGGTCAGCCATCGACATGGTCTTCTCCACACAGTGCGCGCCCGACCCGCCGCCGCGCGCCAGACCCAAGGGGTCAAGAATCTTGAGGCGGCTATTGTATCAAGCAGCGAGGTTACAATACGCGCCTATTCGCGCACCGGTACGGGGCAAGGGCTCTTGTCCCGCGTGGTTCCGGCGCTCGAACAGGCTGTCGCGTGTTCATTCCCATCGAGTTTCCATGTCGTCCTGTCTGAATCGCCAGGGGCCAGCCGTTGTCCTCTGAATCCGCGCTTCCTGAATCCGAAGACCCAGGCCTGGTCCGCCAGGAACGCCTGACCGCCTTTCGCGCCGGCGTCCACGCCATCGTGCCCGCCCTGATCGCCACCGCAACGTGGGGTCTGGTGACCGGCGTGGCCATGGTCAAGTCCGGACTGACCGAATCCATGGCGCTGGCCATGACGCTACTGCTGTACGCCGGCTCGGCCCAACTTACCTCGTTGCCCCTGATCGCGGCCGGCGCGCCGCTGTGGCTGATCTTTGCCGCGGGTTGCGTCGTGAACCTGCGGTTCATCATCTTCGGCGCCGCGCTGCAGCCTTACTTCCGCCACCTGTCCTGGCCCAAGCGCCTGGGGCTTGGCTATTTCACGACCGACATGGGCTTCGTGCTGTTCATGCCGCGCTTTGGCGACACGGTCGAGCGCGGCACGCGCGAGCAGCTCTGGTTCTTCCTGGGCACCATCGTGCCGGGCTGGCTGGTCTGGCAATCCTCTTCGATCGTCGGCATCTACCTGGGCGCCCAGGTGCCTACGGATTGGTCACTGGATTTTGCCGCCGTGCTGGCCCTGCTGGCCATCACGGTGCCGCTGGCCAGCTCCAAGCCCATGCTGGTGTCCATGCTGGCGGCCGGCGTCGTCGCCTGGGTTGGCCAGGCCATGCCACTGCGCCTGGGGCTGGCCGCGGCGGTCATCTCCGGGGTCATCGCGGGCATGTGGGCTGAACGTTTCTTCAAGGCGCGTCCATGACGAACTGGTCCTGGGAACTCTACGTCTATTCCGCCATCCTCCTGCTCGCGCTGTGCAGCGTGCTGACGCGCGCGGGTTTCATGCTGTTTGGCGACTACATTCCGCTGTCCGACAACGTGCGCCGGGCCCTGCGCTACGCGCCGGCGGCGGCGCTCACGGCAATCGTAGTTCCCGACCTGCTGCCCTGGAAAGCCGGGCTTGGTCCCGTCTTCGACTACAAACTTGTCGCCGGGCTGGTCGCCATCCTGGTGTTCCTTCGCACCCGCAGCGCGGTGCTGGTCATCGTGGTCGGGATGCTGGTGCTTTGGGGATTGCGCTGGCTGGCCGGTTGATCGCCACCATGCGATGCGTGTTTCGTCCATCTGGCGGACACTTGCTGCGGCTTTTTTACCCCGGTGAACGCGCCGATCAAGCCACGGAACGGCCATTGAAGGGGACGTTTGACCGTGTGGTAGGGCGGCTGCGCTAAAATTCATCAATCCACAGCAATCCGGGCCTGGTACTGCCCACATAAGTATCGAATCCAGAATGCGCCTTTTGGCCTGCAAGCCAGGGCGTGGATTGACCGCGTAGCCGCTGGCGAGTCGCGGCGATTTGCGTGCCGCCTTGATACGGCCACGCGTTTCGGGTTGCCCCGATGCCTATGTAGTGCAGTGCATGCAGCACTCTCGTTTTGTTCTTTTTCACTGGTCCCGGTACTTGCCTAACCCTGATGACTGATTCCACTCAAACCGTAGCACCCATCGCTGACGCAGACGCGCCTGCGCCGACGTTCGACGATTTTGGGCTGCACCCGCTGTTGTTGCAGTCCATCGCCGAAACCGGCTACACCGTCCCCACGCCCATCCAGGCACAAGCCATTCCCGTCGTGGTGTCGGGACGCGACGTCATGGGCGCCGCCCAGACGGGCACCGGCAAGACCGCGGCGTTCACGGTGCCGATCCTGCATCGCCTCATGCCGCTGGCCAACACCAGTGCTTCGCCCGCCCGGCATCCGGTGCGTGCGCTGATCCTGGCGCCCACGCGTGAGCTCGCGGACCAGGTCTACGAAAGCGTCAAGCGCTACAGCAAGAAGACGCCGCTGCGTTCGGCGGTCGTGTTTGGTGGCGTGGATATCGGCCCGCAGAAAGAAGCGCTGCGCCGCGGCTGCGAAGTGCTGGTCGCCACGCCCGGCCGCCTGCTGGACCACGTCGAACAGAAGAACGTGAACCTCAGCCAGGTCGGCATCCTGGTGCTCGACGAAGCCGACCGCATGCTCGACATGGGTTTCCTGCCGGATCTGGAACGCATCATCCGGTTGCTGCCCGCACAGCGCCAAGGTCTCTTGTTCTCGGCCACGTTCAGCAACGAAATCCGCAAGCTGGGCCGTTCGTACCTGAACCACCCCGTTGAAATCGAAGTGGCGGCGCGCAACGCCACCGCCACGAACATCACCCAGATCGCCTACAAGATGACCAGCGACGCCAAGCGCGCCGCCGTCGTCCACTTGGTGAAGTCGCGCGGCCTCAAGCAGGTCATCGTTTTCTCGAACACGAAGATCGGCACTGCGCGCCTGGCGCGCGACCTGGAGCGCGACGGCGTCAAGGCCGAATCGATCCACGGCGACAAGACCCAGGCCGACCGCATGAAGGCCCTCGAAGCCTTCAAGGCCGGCGAACTCGAAGTGCTGGTCGCCACCGACGTGGCCGCGCGTGGCCTGGACGTGGCGGGCGTGCCCTGCGTCATCAACTACGACCTGCCGTACAACGCCGAAGACTACGTGCACCGTATTGGCCGCACGGGCCGCGCGGGCGCGTCGGGCGAAGCCATCGCCTTGTTCACCGCCGACGAAGAGCGCTTCCTGCTCGACATCGAAAAGCTCATCAAGCGCGAAGTGCCCCGCGGCACGCTCGATGTGCCGGCCGACCTGATCGCGCGCAGCCATCGCCGCAGCGACGGTGGCTCGCATTCGCGCGAAGGACGCGATGGCGGCCGCGAAAGCCGTGGTGATCGTGGCCGTTCGTCGGAGCGCCGTTCCAGCCATCATTCCGGCGGGTCGCGCCAGCCGGTGGATGATTTCTTCCTGAAACCGTACGAGCCCTCCACGTCTGCCGCGACGGCACAAGAGCAGGAATCGCGCAGCGACGCCTCGCCCGCGACGCCCAAGCGCCAGCTCGCGGTCCTGCTGGGCGGCAGCCGCAAGCCCTGACCACACCCCTGGTGTCGTCCAGAAAAAACCCGCAAGGCCATCAGGCGTTGCGGGTTTTTTTTCTGGGTGGGCCGCGATGTCAGGCGGCCAGCATCCGGGGCAGGTCGGGCAGGGTGGTGTTCACGGCCGCGCTCTCTTCGTTCAAGCTTTCCAGCAGGCGTTCCAGGTGGCCGATATGCGGCAGCATGGGGCCGTAGAACACGACGCGATCGCCGATCTGGACCAGCAGCGTGGGAAAGTTCTCGACGTCCACATCGCCGAGCAGTTCGGCGTGATCCTCGATGTCGACCCAGGCAAAGACATGTTGTGCCTGGGCGTTGGCCAAGGCCTGCAGCTTGGGCTTGTATTCTTCGCAGGTATCGCACCAGGCGGCGCAGAAACAGGCGATGAGCCAACTGTTGGGCGTGGCGGCCAGTCGCGCGCGCAGCGGGGCAAGATCAGTACCGGGGGTAAGCAGGGACATGTGAGCAGATCGGGGCGTGTTTGACTATCATACCCGGGTTGTTCACCCCTCACTTTGGCTGCCATGACCGTTCTGCGTACTGATCCTCTGCCTCCCGGGAACGGCCGACTGTCCGGCGCGGGGGCGGGCGCCGCAAGCGTGGGCCAGGCATTCAAGCGCGCGCTCGTGTCGCAGTGCCACCCGACCATGCTGTTCGCGGTGCTGCTGCCTTTCCTGATCGCGCTTGTCGGCGCCATCCTGCTGCTCTGGTTTTTCTGGACGCCGCTGAACGACTGGCTACGCGCCGAGGTGTCGCACTGGGACATCGTCAATCGCGCCGACCAGTGGCTGGTCGCGGTCGGCATTTTGTCACTCAAGATCTGGCTGATTCCGGTCATCGCCGCGGCCATCCTGCTGCCGGTGTCCGGCATCCTGGGATTGGCCATCGCCGCCGTCTTCGTCATGCCGCTGGTGCTGCGCCACGTTGGCCAGCGCGAATACGCCACGGTGGGCCGCCGCGGCAAGTTTTCCACGGCGGTGAGCGTGTGGAACGCAGTGTGGGTGTCCGCAGCGTTCGCCGCGGGCTGGGTGCTGACGCTGCCGCTCTGGCTGGTGCCGCCCATGGCCATCGTGCTGTCGATCTTCTGGTGGGCCTTTGCATTCTCGCGCATGATGCGCGTCGATGCGATCGTCGAACACGCCAGCCCGGACGAGCGCAAGCTGATTCTGGAACGAAACAACGGCGGCTTCTGGACCATCGGCCTCATCTGCTCGCTGCTGAACCTGCTGCCGCCGGCGTGGGTCATCCTGCCGGTGTTTTCCGCGCTGGTTTACGCGCACTACGGTCTGGAGGCCCTCAAACGCCTGCGGCAGGACCGCGTTGTCATCGACGTCTGATTGGCGTCTCTTTCTCACTAATGGAATCGGACATGGCTGCAGAATCCACCGCGCGCCGTATTGGCCTCATCATCGTCGGCGATGAAATCCTGTCGGGACGGCGCCAGGACAAGCATTTTTCCAAGATCGTCGAAATGCTGGGCGCGCGCGGCATGCACCTGAGCTGGGCCGAATTCCTGCCCGACGAGCGCGACCGCCTGGTGGACGCCTACAAGCGCAGCTTCGGTACCGGCGATGTGGTGTTTTCGTGCGGCGGCATCGGCGGCACGCCGGACGACCACACCCGGCAGGCCGTGGCCGCCGCGCTGGGTTTGCCGCTGGCGCTGCACCCCGAAGCCGAAGAGGCCATCGCGCTGCGCACCCGCGAAATGGCTGAAAAGGGTCAAGGCACGGCCGACATGAGCGCGCCGGAGAACCAGCAGCGGCTCCAGATGGGCATGTTTCCCGAAGGCTGCGAGATCGTGCCCAATCCGTACAACCGGATTCCCGGCTTTTTCATCAAGGACCACACCTTCGTGCCGGGCTTTCCCGTCATGGCGTGGCCGATGCTCGAATGGACGCTGGATACCCGCTATCGTGCGCTGCAGCATGTGCGCGCCCACGTCGAGCATTCCTTCCTGGTTTTCAGCATGCCGGAATCGCGCATCACGCCATCGATGGTCACCGTGGAAACTCGTTGGCCGGACGTGCGCGCGTTCAGTCTGCCCAGCGTCGGCGAGGCGGGCGGAATGCCCCATATCGAGCTTGGCGTGAAGGGCGAACCCGAGGCGGCAGCCCAGGCGCTGGAGTTCCTGCGCGCCGAAGTGTTGCGTCTGGGCGGCAAGCTGGCGCCCCCTGCCGCGGCCTGATTGTTGCGCCGGCAGCTCACCGCC
The DNA here is from genome assembly GCA_032015805.1 of Achromobacter sp. Classification (GTDB taxonomy): domain Bacteria; phylum Pseudomonadota; class Gammaproteobacteria; order Burkholderiales; family Burkholderiaceae_B; genus Achromobacter. Next base: position 9,283 of record DALZRX010000016.1, on the reverse strand, counting down.
GGTTGCGCTTTCTCATTAAATTCTGATTGCCAAACCAGTCGGTAAATTTCACAATACGGGAAAGAACTGTTTGCTGCAGTGCCGCAACGCGTGTCTTGCGTGGTGGCGCCAGCCCAAAATTCCATGGCCCGTCTTCCCACCCTTCGCAATCCCCTGGACGCCGAAACCGAGGGCGCTTCCGCCCATCCCATCGCCATCCAGGTCATCGAACGCGCGATGCGCCTGCTGGACGCCCTGGCCGCGCAACCCGATCCGGTTACGCTCAAAGAGCTGTCCGCGACCACGGGGCTACATGCGTCCACCGCGCATCGCATCCTGAATGATCTGGTCGTGGGACGCTATGTCGAACGGGTCGACAACGGCCTGTATCAGCTTGGCATGCGGCTTCTGGAACTGGGGTCGCTGGTCAAGGGCCGGCTCAACGTGCGCGAGGCCGCCATTCCCGCCATGCGGTCGCTCCACAAGCTCACGGGGCAGACCATCAATCTTTCCGTCCAGCAGGGTGACGAGATCGTCTACATCGACCGCGCCTGGAGCGAACGCTCCGGCATGCAGGTGGTGCGAGCCATTGGCGGCCGGGCGCCGCTGCACCTCACTTCCACCGGCAAGCTGTTCCTTTCCACCGGCGACACGCGGCAGGTTCGCGCCTATGCGCTGCGCACGGGCCTTGCCGGACACACGCGCAACAGCCTGACCGATCTGGACAAGCTCGAACGGGAACTTGCCCTGGTGCGTCGTCACGGGTATGCGCGCGACAACGAAGAACTGGAGCTCGGCGTGCGCTGCATTGCCGCCGGCATCTTCGACGATACGGGCAAACTGGTGGCGGGGCTTTCCATTTCAGCCCCCGCGGAACGCCTGCAGGATGACTGGATCAAGGCCTTGGTCGACACGGCGGCCAGCATTTCCGAGGCCCTGGGCTATGAGCCGTCGGTTTCGACCGGCTTCAATGGCCTGGGCATGGCGGCTGAAGCGATGCGGCCGTAACGGCGGCAGCCCCAACGCAAAAGCCCCCGCGAGGGGGCTTCTGCTTTTTGAAATGCCGGTAAAGGCGGCCGCCGGAACGGACGGCCCCGTCGGCCGTGCTTACTGCTTCTCGATGCCGGCCTTCTTGAACAGCTCGGCCCACTGCGGGACTTGCTGCTTGACCTTGGCTTGCAGTGCCTCGGGGTTGGCTTCCGAGGTCAGCACGCTGGCGCCGAGCTGTTTCATGCGCTCTTGGAACTTGGGATCGGCCAAGCCAGCCTGCAGGCTCTTGACCAGCTTGTCCACGACGGGCTTGGGCGTGCCCTTCGGCACCCACATGCCATGCCAGATGCCCACTTCGAAACCCTTGTAGCCGGACTCGTCCATGGTCGGCAGCTTGGGCAGGGTGGGAACGCGCTGCAGGCTGGTCACGGCGTAGGCCTTGACCTTGCCGGCTTCGATCTGCTGCGTCGTGTTGGTGGTCTGGTCGCACATCAGGTCGACCTGCTTGCCCAGCAGGTCGTTCATGGCAGGCGCCGTGCCCTTATAGGGAATCGTCAGGAGCTGCACGCCCAGCGCCTCGACCAGCATCGTGCCGCACAGGTGGCTGGCGGCGCCGATGCCGGCATTGGCGAGCGACACCTTGTCCTTGTTCTTTTTGACGTAGTCAGCCAGCTCCGCGATGGTGTTGGGCGGGAAGTCCGAGCGGGCGACGATAGTCATCGGCACGTCCACCACCAGGCCGACGGGTTCGAAGCTCGTGAAGGGGTCGTACCCCGGATTCTTGTAAAGCGAGGGCGCGGTCGAGAAACCGGCATGCATCAACAGGATGGAATAGCCGTCCGGCTGGGCGCGCGCGACCTGAGTGGTGCCAATGGTGCCGCCGGCGCCACCCTTGTTCTCCACTACGACCGTCTGGCCCAGGCTGGGCCGCATGGCTTCCGCGAGAGAGCGGGCGACGTTGTCCGTCGGGCCGCCTGCAGCGAACGGCACCACCATGTTGATGGGGCGTTCCGGGAATTCCGCGTGCGCGGCGCCGGCCGCGAACAGGGCACCGGCCGCGAGCAGGGCCGAAAGCGTGCGGGGGATGAGGGTCATGAGGTCTCCGATTGCAGGGTTTTGCTTGCTGCGATTTAGTTATCAACCGCTGACATGTAATTGGTATTTGTCTGTCATCAGCGTGAAAGCAGTGTAGAAAAGAATTGATACGCCGTCATGTCCGGTATTTCCCGAGTCCTGGGAAATCGTTGCGCAGAATCAAGCCCGGCAGAGGGACGCACCGATAAAGTGCAAACACTTGTTGCGCCGCACAAAAACTGCTTGACAAGTTTTTTACCCGGTCTAGAATGGCAATTGTGCAGTGCATCAAACGCGCCGGCGGTAGCTTGTAGTACCAGTTTCCGCGCACGTTTTTTATTTCGTCGCAGACAACCATCCTTACTGCCGGACAGCCTCCGGCTACCCTGAGAGGAGCATTCTATGAGCGCAATTCCGCAACAAGTCCTGGACCGTCAAAAGGCCAGCATCAACACCATCGTCGCCGCCCAGACCGCCGTTTTCGCCGGCTTCGAAAAGCTGGTCGAGCTGAACCTGAAGGTCGTGAAGGCCACCCTGGACGAAGTCGCCCAGAAGTCGCAGCAAGCTGCTGAAGTGAAGGATCCCCAGGAAGCCGCCGCGTTTGCCTCGGGTCTGCTGCAACCGGGCGCCGAAAAGGCCCTGGCCTACACCAAGCACGTGTACGACATCGTTGCCGGCGTGCAAGGCAGCCTGGTCAAGCTGACCGAAGAACAGATCGCTGAAAGCCAGCAACAGCTGTCCGAAGCCGTCGACCAGTTCTCCAAGAACGCCCCGACCGGCTCCGAAAGTGCCGTTGCCCTGATCAAGTCCTCGCTGGCCACCGCGACCAGCGCCTACGATTCGATGACCAAGGCCGCCAAGCAGGCTGCCGAAGTCGCCGAGTCGAACCTGAATGCCGCCGCCAACGCGACCTTCAAGGCTGCCACGGACGCTGCCGATGCCGCCAACAAGGTCGCCAGCCGCAGCCGCCGCACCGCCTAAGTATTTGGCGCACGGTGCTGCGCGAATCGCAGTAATGTAGTACTGTTGAGTGACAGAGCAGAGCTGGAATTAGGGCCACCCACAGGGTGGCCCCTTTTTTTTGCCTGTCAGCGGCGCGCCACGGCGCGAACGCACTCGCCGACCAGCCCGGGGCCGCGGTAGATCAGGCCCGTGTAGAGCTGCACCGCATCGGCGCCCGCATCCATCTTTTCAAGTGCCGCTTTGCCTGAGAGCACGCCGCCCACGCCAATGATGGCAAGGCTGCCGCCCAGCCGTTCCTTCAGGCGGCGGATCACCGCCAGCGACAGCTCATGCACCGGCGCCCCAGACAGCCCGCCCGCCTCTTCAGAATGCGCCTGGCCCTTCACGGCATCGCGCGACAGCGTGGTGTTGGTGGCGATGACGCCGTCGATGCCGTGCCGCGGCAGGGTTTCGGCGATGGCATCGATCTGCTCTTGCGTCAGGTCCGGTGCGATTTTCACTGCCATCGGGACGCGGCGCTGGTGCTGGTCTTCCAGGGCGCGGCGCTTGTCCGCCAGTTGCGCCAACAGGGCAGAGAGCTCGTCGCCGCTCTGCAGCGCGCGCAGGTTCTTGGTGTTGGGCGATGAGATGTTCACGGTGACGTAGTCGGCGTGCGGGTACACGCCTTCCAGTCCGATGAGGTAGTCGTCGGCCGCCCGTTCAATCGGCGTATCCGCGTTCTTGCCGATGTTCAGCCCCAGGATTCCGCCCTGCTTGCGCCACGTGCTGCGCTGCACGTTCGCGAGGAAAGCGTCCAAGCCCTGGTTGTTGAAGCCCAGCCGGTTGATGAGCGCATTGGCGCGCGGCAGGCGGAACATGCGCGGCTTGGGATTGCCGGGTTGCGCTCGCGGCGTGACCGTGCCGACCTCGATGAAACCGAAGCCCAGGTTGCCCAGCGCATCGATGTAGGCGCCATTCTTGTCCAGGCCGGCGGCCAGTCCGATCGGATTGGCCAGCTGCATCCCCATCAACGTGCAGGGCGCCTTGGGCTGCGCGTGCATGAGCTTGCGCGTGGCGCCGCATTCATAGGCGCGTTGCAGGCCCGACAAAGTCACTTCGTGGGCGGTTTCCGCATCCATGGCGAACAGCGCCGGGCGGGCCAGGGGATAGGCGTGGAAAAGGATAGACATGGGGCGGAATTGTAGAGCGATTTGATCCGTCCCCGGCGTTGATGGGTAACGCGGAAGACGGATTCAGGCGGGCGGACGCTCGGGGGTATCGCGCCAATGCCCGTCGACGAGGAACTGCGCCGGCCGGAAGGCGGACTTATAGGACATTTTGCGGCTGTCAGCGATCCAATAGCCCAAGTACAGCCACGGCAGGTTGAGCGCGCGGCACTGTTCCACCTGCCAAAGAATGCTGTACGTGCCCAGCCCATCGGCGATGTCCGGGTCATAGAACGTGTAGACCGAGGACAGGCCGTCGTCCAGGACGTCGATGATGGAGACCATCACCAGCACTCCCTCCGGGTTGCGAAATTCGACCAGCCGGGTGTTCACGCGGCTGGTCAGCAGGAACTGGGCGTATTGGGTGCGGCTGTCTTCGTCCATGCCGCCGCCCGGATGCCGGCCTTGCTGGTAGCGGGTGTAGAGCCGGTAGTGCTCGGGCGACCACGCCAACTCGGCCACGAACGACTGCAGGTCCTGGTGGTCGCGCCACGCGCGGCGCTGGCTGCGATTGGGCGCAAAGGCGGCCGTATCCACGCGCACCGGGATGCAGGCCTGGCAGTTGTCGCAATGGGGGCGGTACGTAAACAGACCGCTGCGCCGAAAGCCCTGTTCCACCAGTTGGGAATACGTGCCCGCGTTGATCAGGTGGCCGGGCGCGGCGACCTGCGACCGCGCCTGGCGACCCGGCAGATAACTGCAAGGATAGGGGGCGGTTGCATAGAACTGCAGCGTGGAGAAGGGTAGTTCTTTTAGCTGGCTCATGGGAGCTGGCTCACGGGAGCAGGCACATCGGATGTCCCCGCGTGACGGCGGCAGTCGCGGGACGGGAGTGGCTCCATATTAACGCTTAACCCCGACCGCAATCCGTCCCCGCGGGCGTGTCCGGATGCAGTCGTCCCTGGCTGTCCAGCCTGCCGCGTGCCCAGGCGATGCCGGGCTGCGTCGTGGCCTGGCGCACATGCCGAAGAAAGCGTTCCCGTGGCAGCGGGCGGGCGCCCATGCTGGCCAGGTGGCGCGTCTGCTGCTGGCAGTCGATCCATTCGACACCCTGCGCGTCGAGGTAGCGTACAAGATGCGCCAGCGCGATCTTGGATGCGTTCGGCACGCGGGTGAACATGGATTCGCCGAAGAACATGCGGCCCAGGCTGATGCCGTACAGCCCGCCAGCCAATTCTCCGTCGATCCAGGTTTCGATGCTGTGCACGACGCCGGCATCATGCCACTGCCGGTAGGCCTCCTGCATGGCGGCGGTGATCCACGTGCCGGGCTGGCCGTCGCGCGGCGCGGCGCAGGCGGCCATGACCTGCGGAAATACCGTGTCGACCCGCACCTGCACGCTGGGCGTGGCTTCGTATTCCCGGGCGGCGATCTGGCGGAGCAGCTTGCGCAGCGAGTGCGATGGCGCAAAGTCCTTTACGGCCAGCACCATGCGTGGATCGGGGCTCCACCAGAGCACGGGTTCGCCTTCCGAATACCACGGAAAGATGCCGTTGGAGTACGCCTGGGCCAGCCGCGCCGGGGACAGGTCCGCGCCCGCGGCCAGCAGGCCGTCCGGATCCGTCAGCGCGAATTCCGCAGGAGGAAACGGGGTGTCGGCGGCGAGCCAGGGCAGTTTCAACGGTGGGATTCTAGGGTGTAGTGGTGAGGTCCGAAGGTGCCGCGCTTACGGTCCTCGAAGAACAGGCGCAGCGTGCTTGCGACGGTGCGGAAGGCCAGGTCGTCCCAGGGGATCTCGGCTTCGTCGTAGTAGCGGGCCTCAAGGCTTTCCGGGCCGGGGTCCAGCTCCGGTCCCTCCGCCTGGGCCAGATAGAACACGTGCACCTGCTCGATCTGCGGCACGTCGATGATGGTGTAGATGTCGCCCAACTGGATCTTGGCGCCGGATTCCTCCAGCGTTTCACGCGCCGCGCCCTGCGCCGTGCTTTCGCCCAGTTCCATGAAGCCGGCGGGCAGGGTCCACGTGTTGTAGCGCGGCTCGATGGCCCGGAGGCAAAGCAGCACGCGGTTTTCCCAGACGGGCACGGTGCCGACCACCAACCGCGGATTCTGGTAGTGGATCGCCCCGCAGTGATCACAGATGTCACGCTCGCGGTTGTCGCCTTCCGGCACGCGGCGGTTTACCGGCGAGCCGCACTGGCTGCAAAAATGGGAACGGCGCGGAGCGGGGAAGTATTCGAGGGGCGGTTTGGCGGTCATGGGTACGATTCTAACGGCTGCGGCGAGTCGTGGCGCGCCGGGCCGGCGGGGTGGGGGCGGGGCTGCCAAAACGCGCTTCCAGGTGCTCGACGAACGATCGCACCTTGGGCGAAAGGAAGCGGCGGTGCGGGTAGACGGCGACCATGGAGATGGGCGTGTGGGCATAATCGGTCAGCAGCGCCGTAAGCCGCCCGGCCCGAATGTCTTCGCCCACCAGGAATTCCGGCTGCAGGATGATGCCGTGGCCGGCCAGCGCGGCCGTGCGCAGCACGTCGCCGTTGTTGGCCCGCAGCGCCGCGTTCACGCGCACCAGATGCGTCACGCCGTCTTTCTCGAAATGCCATTCGTTGCCCGTGCTGGCATAGGCGTAATGCAGGCAGCGATGCTGCTTCAGATCTTCGGGAACCGTGGGCGCGCCATGCCGCTTCAAGTAGGACGGCGCCGCGCAGACCAGCAGTTGCTGGGGCGCCAGCGGCCTGGCCACGAGCGAAGAATCCACCAGCGGGCCGATCCGCACCGCGACGTCGTAGCCGTCTTCAACCAGGTCGACCACGCGATCGTTCAGGTCCAGGTCGATCACCACGTCCGGGTAGCGTTGCAAGTATTCAGCGATGGCCGGACCCAGATGCAGGATGCCGAACGATACGGGCGCGCTGACCCGCAACCGCCCACTGGGCCGCTGGCCCTCCGCTTGTAGCGATAGCTCCAGGTCCGAAACCTCGGCGAGGATTGGCCGGACCCGTTCATAGAAGGCGCGCCCGGCGTCGGTCATGCTGAGCTTGCGGGTGGTGCGATTGAGCAAGCGCACGCCGTACTTTTGCTCCAGGTAGGCGATCTGACGCGTCACGACGGATCGCGCTTGGCCCATTTTGTCGGCTGCTGCCGCAAAGGAGCCCAGTTCCACGACCTTGGCGAAGGTCTGCATGGCGGTGTGGGTGTCCAAGATTGTTTCCTATCGAGGAACAATAATTTGCAATTCTGCATGTTTATCTTTGTTTTTGGAATCGCAAGAATACGGCCCACGAAGAATCGCCTCGTTCCGGGCGATTCGCTTTTCCGAACAAGGATGACTGCAATGATCGATTCCCGTACCGCGCCGTATGCCGCGCTTCTGCTGCGCGTGGCGCTTGGCGTGATGTTCCTGGCCCATGGCCTGACCAAGCTGCTGGTCTTCACGTTGCCGGGCACCGCCCAGTTCTTCGCGAAGATCGGTTTCGCCAGTTGGCTGGCCTATCCCGTGACGTTCTTCGAGGTGGCCGGCGGCGTGCTCCTGATCCTGGGCGTGGTGCCGCGCTGGGTGGCCGCCATCGCCGTGGTGCAGCTCTTTGTTGCCTCCACCGTCCACTTCGGTAACGGCTGGGGTTTCGGCAACGCGGGCGGCGGCTGGGAATACCCCATCTTCCTGACCGTGGCCGCGGCCGCGCTGGCGCTGCTGGGCGACGGCAAGTTCGCGCTGGTCAAGAGCGGGCGCGGCTGAGCGCGAGGCGCGTCAACCCCTCTGCCGGCTAATAAGGAGGTATGGGGGGGCGCCCCGATGCGGGGCGTATCAGGCCGCGTCGGCCCGCGGGTTCGGCGTGAAGTCGAGGCGCCCGGGGATTTCCCGGCGCGTCACGGATTGCAGGGGCGAGGGTGGGTAGACACCGGGATAAGCACCCGTGATGGCCAGCCCGGGCGCCGTCGCGGCCAGCGCATCCAGCAAGGGCGCGCCATCCCCGGTCGTCATCTTTTCCAGCAGGGGCTGCAGATCGCGGTCCAGTACCACGCCACCCCCTATCGGGGTGGTGGCGTAAAGTTGCCCTTCGTCATCCAGCCACCAGCCGCTGACCGCTTCAATGGCGACGCCCGTGTGCGAGATCAACGCACGGTTGTCATCAGCCAGCCGCAAGACGTACGGGGCGGCATCCAGGCGGACGAACACCCGCTGCGGCCCATTCTGGAAAAACCAGCGGCCCGCCTCGTCGTGTTCGTAGTTGCGGTCGATGAATTCCAGGATCTGTGTATTGGTGATTGGCTCACCCGCACCGCCCTCGGCCGCCTGGCCCTGCGGATGAAGGCGCCAGCGGCCCCGCGCATCAAGCGACAGCCAGCCGTAGACCGCCGGCACATTCGGCCAGCGGGCGAGGGCGTCCTTCACCGATTGGTCCATGGTCTCAGGGGCGGATGACGATGGTGGGAGAGATCACGATGCCGGGCTGCACCGGCATCACCGGAACCGCCACGGGTTGCGGCGCATAACCGTAAGCATAGTCGTCGCGGCATTTGCGCTTTTCGCTGTAGTCGCCATTGCGCTTCCATTTGCGCTCGACCTTACAGGCGCCGTCCCAGTACTTTTCCTTGTGCTCACCGCCCTTGTGTCGATGGTGGTGGTGCTTGTCGCCGGCTTCGGCGGCAAGCGGCGAAAGCGATATCAACGCTGCGGCGGACAGGGTCAGGAAGGACGTGCGGCGATTCACGCGCGGCGAAACCGGGATGTTATGCATGGACTCGTCGTTCAAATGAAAACGGGGTCACCATAGCAATCATCCGGCTGACCGGGCGTAGGTTTGGGTAACGAGATGCTGGGGAGGGGGGGGAGAAAGATGCTGGAGGCGCAAGCCGGAATCGAACCGACGTACACGGATTTGCAATCCGCTGCA
>DALZRX010000016.1:0-227 GCA_032015805.1 Achromobacter sp. | reverse complement strand
CTCGCGACCTCAACCTTGGCAAGGTTGCGCTCTACCAACTGAGCTACTCCCGCAGGGTACTACCGGATACTGCTTGCTGTCCTACCGCTGATGAAAGCCTGTTTTGGTATCAGGGCTGTTCACCAAAGACAGCGATTGTACATGCTTTTCGGGGTCTTTGCACTGCAGACCGAAATCTGGAGCGGGAGACGAGTCTCGAACTCGCGACCTCAACCTTGGCAAGGTTG
>DALZRX010000015.1:11389-24727 GCA_032015805.1 Achromobacter sp. | reverse complement strand
GATCGGCCCGAAGACCTGGCATTCCGCCTATTGGTCAGCGCAATGCGCGGTTGCGGGCGCCGACGCGCTGCTGGCCGGCGACCACCGCGCCTACGCGATCTGCCGCCCACCCGGCCACCATGCGCGGCGCGATGCCGCAGGCGGCTTCTGCTACTTGAACAACGCCGCGATCGCGGCGCAGCGGCTGACGTCCCGGTTTCCCCGCGTGGCCATCCTGGACACCGACATGCACCACGGCCAGGGCATCCAGGAGATCTTCTACGACCGCAGCGACGTGCTTTACGTCTCCATCCATGGGGATCCCGAGAACTTCTACCCGGTGGTCGCGGGCTTCGAGGACGAACGCGGCGCCGGCGAGGGCTATGGGTACAACATCAACCTGCCCATGCCTCACGGCTCGCCCGAATCGGTGTTCTTCGACCGGCTGGCGCAAGCGCGGCGCGCCATTGCGTTGTTCCAACCCGATGCGCTGGTGCTGTCGCTGGGTTTCGACATTTTCGAGAAGGATCCGCAGGCCATGGTCAGCGTGTCCGAAGACGGCTTCGAACGTCTGGGGCGCGAGGTCGGCGGCCTGGACCTGCCCACGCTGATCGTGCAGGAAGGCGGCTATTACATTGAAGGGTTGGAATCCAACGCAAATCGGTTCTTCACGGGACTGGCCGGCGCCTGAGCTGCCGGATGCACGCTGGCCGTCAGAAACTGACGGCCAGCCCCACCGAAAACCCGGACACGTTGTTGCCGAAGACATATCGTCCCACCAGCCGCGTGCGCGTGATGATCACGTCGTACGCGCTGGAATCCAGCTCCAGGCCCGCGCCCAGCGCTGTCAGGCGATCGAAGCCCAGCGCGCCGCGCTGATCGCCCAGGAACTCGGAGTGCGTCAGCTCGAGCACATAGCGCACCGGGCGCTGCAACAGCACGAACCCGGTCGGCGCCCGGTAGCGCGCCCACAGGTTGGCGGACTGCGCCACCGCGTTGCCATGCACCGCCGATGAACTGTCGAAGCTCTGGAGCCGGATGTCGGAATAGCGCAGCTCCACGTCGACTTCGTAGCCCGGCCGGTAATGCTCGTAGTCCAGCATCAGCGACCCGCCCAACCCATAGGCGTTCAAAGAGCCGCGGTCCAGGAAATCCACTTCCCTGCCCGTGCGCTGCCCCACGTACCAGCTTGCCGCGCGCAGATCACTGGTGACGTTGCCCAGGGCGAAGTTGAAGATCGGACGCAGCTTCAATTCATCGGTCAGCTTGAAATCCCAGCCGATGCCGCCGGTGGCCGACACGCTGTTCCACTTGGTCGGGATGTTTCGCGTCTCGGCGCCCTGCGTGGCGACGAAGGTCGGATCGTAGCGGCTGCCCGCGATCACGCCTTCCAGATAGATGGGTACCGATTTCGATATGGTGTCGCCCCCGCCGAGCTGGGTCATGTAGAACCCCGTGGATCCCGTCGTGGAACCGGTGCCGCCGCGGATGGACAGCGAGCTTGTGGTGATGTCCGGCACGATCGAAAAGGACATCAACGCGAGCACGCCGTTCGCGCGCTTTTGCAGGTCATCCTGCGACAGGCGAATGGTTGGCTGCGCCGCCGCCCCCGTGGCAGCCGCGCACGCGCACGCCGCGATCAGCCTTGCCGATATCGATTTGGCCAGCACGCTGGCCGTTCCCATCCCGTCCGACATGCACATCCCCACATTGAAAGCTGCTTGCGCATGGTCTGAATCGCGATCCGCCGGGCGCCTCTCAAGCGTCGGCCGCCGCCTCCCAGATCGTTACCCGGTTCCGCCCCGCCTGCTTTGATTGGTATAGCGCCTGATCCGCGCGTTCGATGACGGCCTGCGGCGACGCGCCGTCGCGCGGCCATAGCGCGACGCCCACCGACACCGTCACATGCCCCACGCCAGCCGGCATCACGCTCGCCGCCATGGCCGCCCGTACCCGCTCGGCGGCTTGAACCGCCGCCTGGGCGCCCGCCCGCGGCAGGATCATCGCAAATTCTTCGCCCCCGATACGAAATGCCTGGTCATCGGCCCGGACGTTCTCTTGCAGCGTGCGTGCCACCGCGATCAGCACCTGGTCGCCCGCCGGATGGCCGTACGTGTCATTGACCTGCTTGAAATGGTCCAGATCCAGCGCAACCACGGCGAAGGGCGTGGCGGCAGCCACAAGGTCGTCGATTCGCGCGCGCAACGCCCGGCGATTCATCAGTCCCGTCATCGGATCGGTCAGCGACTGCACGTTCAGACGGCCGACCTCGTCCGCGTGCCGCGCCTGGGCAGCGGCCAGCGCCTGCCGCAACTTCTCGGCCTCGAAATACCAGGTCTTGAGCAGGCTGGCGCGCAGGGCCTGGGGACCGGCGGGCTCGGCGCTGGTGAACGCGTCGGCAAGCCGCGCGAGCGGCCTGGCGATGGCATAGGCACACGCGCAGACCAGAATCAAGGTAAGCGCGACGGCCGGGACGGCAAACTGCAGCGCCGCGCCCAACAGGTCCTTGAGCGGCGACAGCGCATCCTCGAGCGGCCGCTGCACAACGACCGCCCACTTACCCTTGACCAGTGGCGCGTAGCCCGCGATCACCGCCTTGCCGGATGCATCCTGAACCTGCTCGCCCCCCGGGCCGGTCGCCGTCGACAGACGCGCCTTGACCGTGCTCACCACGTCGGCGTCCGCACCATGCCGATAGAGCATGTCGCCGGCGCCATTGACCAGGTACACGGACGTGCCCTCGGCATACGCATGCTGGCCGACCAGCCGGTCCAGACTGTTGCCTCGCTCCAGCACGACGACGGCAGCGAGATAGCTTGAAGCCGCCCCCTGGCCTGCAACGGGCACCACCAACGTCAGGGTGGCGTGGCGGGTGCCCTGCAAGCAGCAGGGATGCGCCCATTGACCCGCGCGCAGCTCGCGCACGCCCAATTCGCCCAGTCGTCTGATTGCGGAAAGCGGCGGCGGGCCGCCCTCGGATCGGCCGGTGATATCCCCTTTTCCGTCGGCAAGCAGCACGGCGCTGACGCCCTCCATCGTGGCGGCCAGAACCGCCAGTTCGCCCCGCAGGGCTTCAGGCGCGCCCGCCGCCTGTAAAACGCGCGGCGCGCCGGCGCGCAGTTGCCGGTCGGCAGTCTGGAGGTACAGGTTGATGACGTCGGCCAGCTTTTGGGCGTAGGCCAGGTTCGAGTCGAGCGTGTTCTTGACCACCTGCGTCTTTTGCGCCTGGTAGCCTGCATACATGGCATTGACAAAGCCGACCGCCACGCTGAACACCGCCAGCGAAATCAGCACGGTCAACAAGCGCACTTTGCGTTCTCTTGCCATGTTGCTCCTGGACGGGGACCAACTGCGACTCGCCCGGATGACGGCGCCACGGCCGATGGCCGCACGCGTTCAAGGGCGCCTGACGGCACGCCGGGACAATGCAGAATACCGAACTATCTTTTGCTTATCCAGCCATTTGCGCGGGCGTCCGGCGGCCGCCCGGCATTGGCAAACGCAGCGCCACGCGTCGTTGCGCGGGCAGTCCGTGTTGGATTTCGGCCTCCAGCACAGCGCGCAGGCGCGATCCCGGCGGCGCGGGCGCTTCGCGAAATCCCATCCGGGCATACCAGGGCGCATTCCAGGCAAGGTCGCGAAAGGTCGTCAAGGTGATCGCGGTCAAATCGGCGTCCCTGGCGTGGCTGCATGCGGCGTCCATGAGCCGCCGGCCGAGGCCCATTCGCTGAAAGCAGGCATCGACCGCAAGCTCCCACACGTGCAGTTCGCAGCCGAAGATTTCGGCGACGAGAAATCCACACAGAGGACCGCCCGGGGCCTGCGCAACCCACGCCGTCCCCTGGCCGATGAACCGCCGGTGATCGTCTTCGGACATCACCGCGTCGTCTGCAATCCATTCCAGCCCGGGCGCCGCGCGAAACACCGCGCCGGCGGACATTTCGATCGCGGGCAGGAGGACGGCATCTTCCGGACGGGCGGCACGGACAAGCATGGAACAGGGATCTCCGGATTGCGGCAGTGTCTGACACCCGCGAGACAGCCGCTCAAGCTGACCGCGCCTCTCGGCAGGTGTCTGACACTCATGGGGCAGCCGTTCAAGCTGACGAGCATCTCTCGCCGGTGTCAGACACCGAGCTGCCAGCCGAGTAATTCAGGCGCCTGCGATTCTACGCCGAGGACCGCATCGCCAAGCGGCAGGAAGCAAGCGCCGCCCGTCTCGCGCCATGTTTCAACTGTCTTGCGCAATCCGGTGTTTAATCGGCGCTCCCTCGCGGGACACTTCGCCCAGGCGGCGCGCAAGCCGAACCAGGCGATTCCGACAACAAGATTCAGGATTTCGCACGTGTTTCATGTCATCACAGGGTTGATTGCGCTCTACGTCATCTGGCGCTTCGTCTGGCGTTTGAACTGGCCGGCCGCTGGCCGGTTGCTGCTGTCGGCAGTGGTGCTGCTTGCCGCCGAACACCACCTCATCACCCGCAACTTCTTTGGCACCATGGCATCGCCCGAAGTGCCTGCCGCGGTCCTGATGACGTTGGGCTGGGCGTTCGGCGCCCTCATCCTGCTGGCCACCTTTCTGTTCATCACGGATGTGGCCGGGCTGGTCACATCGCTGTTTTCGCGCCGCCGCGGACGCGCGCTGCTGGGCTGCACGCGCCTGCGCGCCGTGTCTGCCGTGGCCGCGCTTGGGCTGTCCGCCCTGGGCGTATGGCAAGCCGTGCGCGAACCCGAGGTCAAGACGATCGAGGTGGCGCTTGCCAACCTGCCGCGTGCGTATGACGGCTTTCGCATCGTCCATCTGACCGACCTGCATGCCAGCCGCCTGCTGCAGCGCGACTGGATGCAGGCCGTCGTGGCGCGCACCAATGGGCTCAAGCCGGACCTGACGCTCATCACCGGCGATCTTGTGGATGGCACGCCCGCCGCGCGCGCCGCCGACGTGCAGCCCCTGGCCGATCTGCGCGCGCCGCATGGCGTGGTCGCAATTCCTGGCAATCACGAGTACTACGCCGAATATCTTGGCTGGCTCCAGGCCTTCGAGAAGCTTGGCCTGCGCATGCTGCTCAATGAACACATCACGATTGAACGGGACGGTCAGCCGCTTGTGCTGGCGGGCATTACGGACAGCGTGGCGGCACGCGTGGGGCAGCCGCTGCCGGACATCGACGCGGCCATGAAGGACGTGCCGCCCGGGTCGGCGGTGATCCTGCTGAGCCACCGGCCGGTCGGCGCCAAGCGCCATGCCGAAGCCGGCGCCGGCCTGCAGCTCTCAGGCCACACGCACGGCGGCCAGATCCTGGGACCGCACCTGCTCACGCAACTGGCCAACGAAGGCTACGTGTCGGGCATGTACCAGGTCGGCAGCATGCAGCTCTACGTGAGCAACGGCGCGGGCCTGTGGCCCGGCTTTCCGATCCGGCTTGGCCGGCCGTCGGAGATCACGCAGATCGTGCTGCGCGCCGGCCCGCCCGCCTGACATTGCAGCACGCGCGGCATTACGTGCTGCATTACGTGCTGCATCTCACACGCGGCATCCCAAACGCGGCGGCGCATTGACAAGCGCCGCCGCGCTGACTTAGCATTCGGCCCTGCTTTTTCAAACCCCTCATTTTCTGGGTGCAACCGTGTCTGCCATTCGTCAATTCGCCTAACGCCGACGAGTACCGTCCTGGTACCGCGGTCAGCCTGCCCGCATTCGCTGCTCGACGCCATGCAATGAGCACACTCCGCCCGGCAGGCGCGGTTCCAGGAAGCGCAACACCACCCTTTCCCCGCTTCCCCCTCCGTAAAGACTGCGTTGTCGGCTTTTCCCATCTGCTGGAGAAGACCCATGACGCTGGATTTCTGCGCCTACGCGCAATCGCTCGAATTATTCCGATACCCCCGAACGCCCCACCTGGAAGGCTCGCGCCTGCAGGACGGGGACGAAGGCCATGGCCATGTGCCCTATCGCACGCTGGCCGGGCAGACGCTCGTCGTCGAAGAAAAGCTGGACGGCGCCAACACAGGCATCAGCTTCAGCCCGTCGGGTGAACTGCTGCTGCAATCCCGCGGCCACTATCTGGTGGGCGGCGGCCGCGAGCGGCAGTTCAACTTCATCAAGGCCTGGGCCGCCGCGCATGCGGACTGGCTGCTGGATCGGCTGGAAGACCGCTATGTGATGTACGGCGAAACGCTGTCGAAGAAGCATTCCGTGTTCTACGACGCGCTGCCTCATCACTTCTTCGAATTCGACGTGCTGGACCGGCGCACCGGCGAGTTCCTGTCGACCGGCGCGCGCCGCGCCCTGCTGGCCGGCGGCCCGGTGCTGTCCGTGCCCGTGCTGTACGAAGGGCCGGCCCCCGCGCGGCTGGGCGACCTGAAGGCCCTGCTCAAGCCCTCGCTTGCCAAGACGGGCGGCTGGCGCGACGCCTTCGAGGCCACCGTGCAGCGCGAAGGCCTGGACCTCGCGCGCGCCTGGAAGCAGTGCGACAAGTCGGACCTGTCCGAAGGCCTCTACATCAAGGCCGAAGCGGACGGCAAGACGACCGCCCGCTACAAGTGGGTGCGCCGTGACTTCGTGCAGGCCATCCTGGATTCGGACATGCACCACTCGGAGCAACCTTACGTCCCAAACCTGCTGGCCGAAGGCGTCGACCTTTACGCGCCGCGCCTTGCGGTGGACTGGGACAGTTTGCGCGACGCCGTCCGCGCGGGAGAGACATCATGAATTACGAACAGATCCGGGCGCTCGTGCCCCAGCCGGGGCGCGGCGCGGACTATGCCGCGTGCCTGGCCGCCTTTCCCGCGCTGGAGCTGGCCAAGACCACGCCCCAGGACCCGCGCTATCACGGCGAGGGTGACGTGTGGACGCATACGCGGATGGTGGTGGACGCGCTGCTCGCGCTGCCGCAATACCAGGCCGCTTCCCGCGCCGACCAGGAGATCGTGTTCCTGGCAGCCCTTCTGCACGACGTGGCCAAGCACAGCACCACGGTGATCGACCCTGCCACCGGCGCCATCGGCCAGCCCGGCCATTCGCGCAAGGGCGCGATCGACGCGCGCATCGCGCTGTGGGACGCCGGCGTGCCGTTCGCCGTGCGCGAAGCGATATGCCGGCTGATCGCCACGCACCAGGTGCCGTTCTTCGCGCTGGAAGGCTCGCGCCGAGGCCGCTCGCCGGAGTTCATCGTTCGCGAGCTGTCCTGGCAGGTGTCCATTCCGCTGCTTGCCATGCTGGCCGAATCCGACATGCGCGGCCGCCTCTGCGCCGACGCCGGCCGTGTGCTGGACAACATCGCCCTCTTTTGCGAGCTGGCACGCGACGAGCGGTGCTTCGGCCAACCCCGCGCGTTTGCCGATGCGCACACCGCCGTCAGCTATTTCCGCGGCGCCGACGTGCATCCCGACTACGCGCTGTTCCAGGAACCCGGGTCGCGCGTCATCGTCATGTCGGGCTTGCCTGCCTCCGGCAAGAACACGTGGGTCGCGGCCCATCACCCCGATCTACCCGTGGTGTCGTTCGATGATGCGCGCGAAGCGCTGGGCCTGCGCCACGGCAAGAACGAGGGCATGGTGGCGCACCTGGCGGTCGACCGTGCGAAGGACCTGCTGCGCGCGCGGGCGCCCTTCGTGTGGAACGCCACCAATCTCAGCGAGCTGATGCGCAAGAAGACGCTCGACCTGCTGTACGCCTATCAGGCGGAGGTGGAGCTGGTGTACCTGGAAAAGCCGCGTGCTGAACTGCTGCGCCGCAACGCCCGGCGCGACACGTCGCTGTCCAACAAGACGCTGACCGGCATGCTGCACCGCTGGGATCTGCCATTGCCCACGGAGGCGCACCGCATCGTGTACGCGGTGTAGCGCCGATCAGGCGGCTTCGGGCGCCAGCATGCTGTCGCGCAACCGCAGCACAGACGCGCAGGAGGTGTCCCGATGCGTCACCAACGACAGTGACAGCGCCCCCTGGGCATCCGGGTCGATCAACGGCACGAACGCCACGTGCGGCGTGGAGTAGGCGCGGGTCACGCCGGGCACCAGCGCCACGCCCAGCCCGCTGGCGACCAGGCTGACCAGCGTCTGCACCTGGATCGCCTCCTGGCTGATGCGGGGCGAGAAGCCCGCCTTGTGGCATAGCGCCAGCGTGACGCCGTTCAGGCCCGGCACCTTGGCCGGGGAATACAGCACGAAGTTCTCCGACCGCATGCGTTCGAGCGCGATCGGGCCGACATCGGCCAGCGGATGCCGGGCGGGCACGGCAAGGATCAGGTCGTCGCGCTCGACCACCCAAGAATCGAGCTCGCTGTCCTCGGCCAACGGACCACGCACCAGGCCAGCATCGATCTCATTGGCGCGCAGCATCGCCACCAGGCCGACCGTGCTGTCTTCGCGCAGGTCCAACTGCACATCGGGGTATTGCGCCCGGAAGGCCGGCAGGCAGCGTGGCAGCAGCATGTAGGTGGCCGAGCCCACAAAGCCCAACCGCAGCGTGCCCCATTCCCCCAGCGCGACACGGCGGGCTGCCTGGCGCGCCTGATCCGTATGAAACAGCGCGCGGCGCGCATCGGCCATCAGCGCGTCCCCCGCCGGCGTCGTGGTGACGCCCTTGGCGCCCCGGATCAGAAGCGGCACGCCCACCGCGTGCTCCAGTTTCTGGATGGACACCGACAGCGCGGGCTGCGCGATGTGCAGCGCATCGGCGGCACGGCGGTAACTCCCCAGTTCGGCAATCGTGACGAACTGCCGAAGCTGGCGCAAATCTATAGCCATAACAGATTCCGTATCAAGCAATACCGAAGCCATATTAGACGCGTATGTGCGGCGCCGATAGGATTTCTGCCATGACGACACCCTCTTCCCCTACTGACTCCGCACTGGACGGCATCCGGGTCCTGGACCTGACTTCCGTCGTGTTCGGCCCGTATGCCTCGCAGATCCTGGCCGACTACGGCGCGGACGTGATCAAGGTCGAAGCCCCCGGCGGCGACTCCACGCGCCGCACCGGCCCCGCGCAGGAGCCGGGCCTATCCGCCATCTTCCTGGGCCTGAACCGCAACAAACGCAGCGTCGTGCTGGACTTGAAGCAGCCCGCCGCGCGCGAGGCGCTGCTGACGCTGGTGGACCAGGCCGACGTCCTGATGCACAGCATGCGGCCCGCCAAGATGGCCGCGCTTGGGCTGGACCCCGCCACGCTGTGCGCGCGCAATCCGCGACTGGTCTACGCCGGCCTGTACGGCTTTGGCGAGGGCGGCGCATACGACGGCCGCCCAGCCTACGACGACATCATCCAGGGCCTGTCCGGCTTTGCCGACCTGGTCGGCCGTCAGACCGGCTCCCCGCGCTACCTGCCCACCGTGGCCGCCGACAAGACTTGCGGCCTGGTCGCCGCGCACGCCATCCTGGCCGCGCTGTTCCAGCGAGCGCGCACCGGCCAGGGGCAGCAGCTCGAGGTGCCCATGTTCGAAAGCATGGCGTCGTTTGCGCTGGTGGAGCATTACTATGGCCGGCATCTGGCGGACGCGCCCGGCGAAGCCGGCTATCCGCGCGTGCTGACGCCGTGGCGACGGCCCTGCCAGACCGCCGACGGACACGTCTGCCTGATGCCGTACACGGACGCCCATTGGCGCGACTTCTTCAATGCCGCGGGCCGCGCCGATCTGGCGCAAGACCCGCGCTTTACCGACATCTCGGCGCGGACCCGGCACATCGAGACGCTGTACGAGCTGCAGGCCGGCATCGTCGCGGCCCACGACACGGCTTACTGGCTTGCCCTGTGCGAACGGCTGGAGATCCCCGCCGCGCCGGTGAACCGGCTGGAAGACCTGGAAACCGACCCGCACCTGCAAAGCGTCGGCTTCTTCGTGCCGCTGGAAAGCGCCGCCGGCAGCCACTACCGCTTTCCCCGCAACCCGGTGCGCCTGAAGCATTCCAACGTGCCGCCCGCCATGCCGCCGCGCCTGGGCGAGCACACGCGCGACGTGTTGCACCAGGCAGGTCTGGCGCCAGAAGACATTGCCACGCTGCTTGAAACCGGCGCCGCCCGGCAGGCGTCCGCCTCCCACCCCGAAAACGCCAAGGACACCGCATGACGCAAGACAGCAATACCCACTCCATCGCCCAGCTCGGCCAGGGTTACTACTGGCAGGATCTCGAAGTCGGCCAGCGCTTCCAGACGTTTCGCCGCACGGTGACCGAGACGGACATCGTCAACTTCATCAGCGTCACGGGCATGCTGGAGACCATCTTCATCGACGCCACCTACGCCCACGGCGCGATCCAGGGCCGTCCGGCGCCCGGCGCGCTCACCTATGGACTGATCGAGGGACTGATCATGCAGGGCATGGTGCAGGGCACGGGGCTGGCGCTGCTGGAGGTTCACAAGAAAATGCTTGCGCCCGTGGTGGCCGGCGACACGATCTGGGCCGAGATCGAGGTGACGGGCGTGCGCCCGACCTCTCAACACAACCGTGCGGTCGTCACATCCGCCATTGAAGTCCGCAACCAGCACGGCAAGCCGGTGATGGCCTACACGGCCGTGCGCATGCTGGCCGGCCGGCCTGGCTGAGTCCGCCCCCGGCGGCAAGCGTCCCGCAGAGGACGCTGCCGTCAAACCGCAGTACCCATAACAGCACAAGGAGACAACACATGAAAAAAGCACTGCTGGCGACCACGCTGGCCATCCTGGCGCTGGGAGGCGCCGCCAGCGCTCAGGCCGCCTGGCCCGAACGCCCCATCACGATGGTGGTGCCCTTCCCGCCGGGCGGGCCGACAGACCTGGTGGCGCGCGTGCTCGCCAAACAGCTCACCGACCAGCTCGGCCAGACCGTCGTCGTCGAGAACAAGGGCGGCGCCAACGGCAACATCGGCATGCAGTACGCGGCGGCGGCCAAGCCCGACGGCTACACGGTTTTGTACAACACCTCGTCGATCGCGCTCAGCCCCAACCTTTACCGATCGCTGGCCTTCGATCCGGTCAAGGACTTTGCGCCGGTGTCCACAACGGCCGTCATCCCGCTGGTCTTGCTGGTGCATCCGTCGGTGCCCGCCGACACCGCGCCCGCCTTCGTCGACTATGCGCGCAAGCATCCCGGCAAGCTGTCGTACGGCTCCGCGGGCGCGGGCAACGTCACGCATCTGGGCGCGTTGCTGCTCCTGCGTTCATTGGACATCGACGCGGTCCACGTGCCCTACCGCGGCAGTGCACCGGCCATGACGGATCTTGTCGGCGGACAGGTTCAGGTGATGACCAATACGCTCAATGACTCGCTGGGCTTCATCCGCGAAGGCAAGCTGCGGGCGCTGGCGGTCACCAGCGAGTCACGCAGCGACCAGCTCCCCGACGTGCCGACCGTGGCGGAAACGGTGGCGCCGGGCTTCGGCATGGGCGCCTGGCAAGGTGTCGTCGTCCCCGCCGGCACGCCCGCGCCGGTGATCGACAAACTGAACACCGAGATCCTGCGCGCCCTGAAGTCGCCGGAAATGCAGAAACAGCTCAAGGTTCAAGGCGCCCAGGCGCTGGGGTCGACGCCAGAGGAATACGCCACGTACATCAAGAGCGAAATCGCGCGGTGGGGCGAAGTGGTGAAGGCAGCAAACGTGAAGCTGGATTGACCGCCCCCCCTGCCCGGCAACGAAAAAACGCCCGCTTGTCGCGGGCGTTTCCGATCCTGAGATGGCGTCTGGGACGGCCGCTGCGCGGCCGCCAAATGCCGATCAGCGGCCGGCGGCCTTTGCGCTCAGCCCGTTGGCCACGCCCATGTCGGTCTTGGGGACGTCGCGCAGCAGCACGCGGACGTCTTCGCCGGAAATGTCGATGCTGGCGCACACGGCCTGGTTCAGCGCCGCGATCAGCGCGGCCTTCTTGGCTTCGTCGCGCCCTTCGATGAGGTCGACGTCCACGCGCGCCATGCGCTTGCCGATTTCGCCCGCGACGATCACGTGTTCCGCCGGCAATTCGTGCAGCGTGATGCGCACGCTGGGCAGCGGCGCCGCGATGCTCTCGACCACCGCGTTGGACGCCGCCTTCAGCAGGGCGGCTTTCTGGGCGGCCGAGTGGCCTTGCATGATCTGGACGTTCAAGATGGGCATGACGGGTTCCGAGGTTCCAGGATGAGGAAAACCGGCCGCGTCGGCCGGCAAGCCATCATATCGTGACTGCGCCCGCGTGCAAGCGAGATGCACGCGGGCGCAGGGGTCATGCCAGGCAGCCGGAATCAGGCGGCGGCCCTGCCCTCGCTTTCGGGTTCGGGCTGGGTATTGAGTCCGTCCGCCGCGTCGCCGGTGGCCGGCGTTTCGGTCAGGGCCGGCGTCACCAGCTCGACGACCTTCTTGCGCGACAGCATGCCCAGGAACTCGTCGTCCTCGCCCGTCACGGCAACCGGCTGGTCGCTGTGCACCAGTTGGGCCAGCACTTCGCCCAAGCCGGCGGTGGCCGGGACCGAGGCCAGGTCCTCGACAAAGCGGGACACGTCGCGCGCGCCTTCCTGCATCGCCTTGGCCGCGGCCTCGGCGGTCAGCACGCCGGCCAGACGCTTGCCGTCCAGCACCGGCGCGTACTCGTAGTTCAGCGCGTTCATGCGATCGACGGCGTGCGCGGGGCGCGAGCGCATCGTCAGCGTCAGGCGCGCCGGGTTCACGGCGTGCGTGGCGTTGAGCACCTTGGTGCGGTTCACGTCCTGCAGGAACGACTGCACGTAATCGTTGGCCGGGTTCAGCAGGATGTCTTCCGGCGTGCCTTCCTGCACCAGCTCGCCGTCCTTCAGGATGGCGATGCGGTTGCCCAAGCGGAGCGCTTCGTCCAGATCGTGGGTGATGAAGACGATGGTCTTGTTGAGCTTGGCCTGGAGCTGCAGAAGCTGGTCCTGCATTTCGCGGCGGATCAGCGGGTCCAGCGCGGAGAACGCTTCGTCCATCAGCAGGATTTCCGCGTCGGTGGCCAGCGCGCGCGCCAGGCCGACCCGTTGTTGCATGCCGCCGGACAACTGATGCGGATACTGGTTTTCAAAGCCCGACAGGCCCACCTGCTCCAGCCAATCGCGGGCGCGTTGCTCGCGTTCGGCCTTGCCCACGCCCTGCACGGTCAGGCCGTACGCGGCGTTGTCCAGCACGGTGCGGTGCGGGAACAGGCCAAAGCGCTGGAAAACCATGCTCATCTTCTTTTGACGGAAGACTTCCAGGTCGCGCTTGTTCAGGCTGACGACGTCGATCCCATCGACCAGGATATGGCCCGAGCTGGGCTCGATCAGGCGGTTGAAGTGGCGGATCAGCGTGGACTTGCCGGAACCGGACAAGCCCATGATGACGTAGATGCTGCCTTCTTCGATGGACAGGCTGATGTCGCGCAGGCCCAGCGTGTGGCCGCTTTCGGCCAGCAGCGCT
>DALZRX010000015.1:4204-11379 GCA_032015805.1 Achromobacter sp. | reverse complement strand
GCGCTGTCCATACGATTGCGTGATCCGGTCGAACAGCACGGCCAGCACCACGATACCCAGGCCGGCCAACAGGCCCCGGCCCACTTCCAGGCGGTTGATGCCCAGCAGCACTTCATAACCCAGGCCGCGCGCGCCGATCATGGACGCAATCACCACCATCGACAGCGCCATCATCGTGGTCTGGTTGATACCGGCCATGATGTTGGGCAGCGCCAGGGGCAACTGCACACCGAAAAGCTGCTGGCGCGGATTGGCGCCAAAGGCGCGCGACGCTTCCAGCACTTCGCGGTCGACCAGGCGGATGCCCAGGTCGGTCAGGCGGATGAGCGGCGGCACGGCGTAGATGACGGTCGCGATGATGGCGGGAATCTTGCCCAGGCCAAACAACATGACGACGGGAATGAGATACACGAAGCTGGGCATGGTCTGCATCACGTCCAGCACGGGCAGCATGCCCGAGCGCAGCCAGTTCACGCGGGCCATCAGCACGCCCAGCGGGATGCCGATCAGCACCGACAGGCCGGCCGCCATGATCATCAATGCCAGCGTCTGCATGCCGGCGTCCCACAGGCCCAGCACGCCGATCACGCACAGCAGCGCGCCCATCGCGACGCTCAGGCCGATGCGGCGGCTCACGCCATAGGCGATTGCAACGGTGACCGCGACCACCGCCCACCAGGGCGAGCTGCGCAGCAGTTGCTCCAACCACACCAACGCGTGCAGCACGGGCTGGGACAACTTCTCCAGCGTGTCTGCGTAGTTGGTGACCAGGTGATCGACGAAACCGTCGATCGCCCCCCGTACCTGACGGGCGGGAATAATTTCAGGAAACATGCATTCGACTCCATTCTGGCGCGCTCGCCGCCCGTGTCGCCACCGGGCGCGCCGGCGCAGCGGAAGACAACGGAACTGAGACTGGCGCCAGGCACCCGGACGGACCGCTGAGAGCGCGGGTCCATTCCGCATCGGTGCCCGGCACCGGAATCACTGCCACCGCGGGTGGCGGCACAAGCACGCTTGCCGGGCCGGACGCATGCGCCCGGCCGGCGGCTATCCCGGCAAAGAGTCCGGCCCCCTGAGGGGCCGGTACGCGCCACCGCGGCGCGCAGCCAGGATCACAGTGCTTTACAGCGCGCTTTGGACGCGCCCGGCGACGTCGGCGGGGACCCACTTGGTCCAGACGTCGGGTTTGTTTTTCAGGAACCACTTGGCCACGGCGTTGGACTCATCGCCGGACTCTTCCATGTGGGCCAGGGTTTCATTGATGACCGGCAGCGGCACCGAGACCTTGGACAGGAATTCGGTCAGCTTGGGCGCATCCTCGGAGAACTTCGTGTTCACCGCGGTGAAGACGGGATTCTCGGGATAGGCGCTGGGCTCAGGCTTGTCGCACTTGGGCGACGTCAGGCACTTGTGCTTTTCGGCATCGTACGGCGGCAGGTCCAGCTTGACCAGGTCCATGGCGCCGACCAGCGGCGTGGGCGACCAGTAGTAGAAGACGACGTTCTGCTTGCGCTTGTAGGCCGACATCAAGGCCGCCTTCTGCGCCGCGCCCGTGCCGGGCGAGTACAGCGTGTAGGTGTCGTCCAGCTTCAGGGCGTGGAACAGGTTGTTGCTGGTGACTTCGCAACCCCAGCCTGCCGGGCAGCCGTAGAAACGGCCCTTGCCGGGCTCTTCCGGATCCTTGAAATCGTCCTTGAACTTGGGCAGGTCGGCGGCGGACTTCAGTTCCGGCAGGCGTTCGGCCGTGTAGCGGGGGATGTACCAGCCTTCGGCGCCCATGTAGATGTCGCCGACGCGCTTGACCTTGCCGGTCTTCTCGGCGCGGGCCCAGGGGTCGGCCACGCTGTTCAGCCAGATTTCGGTATTGATGTCCAGATCGCCGCGCTCAAGGGCGGCCAGGGCGGGCAAGGTTTCGGTGGGCAGGGTTTCGGTCTTGCAACCGTAGCCTTTTTCCATGATGAAACGTTCGACGTCGACCAGGACCAGGTTGGATTCCCAGTTCATGGCGCCGAAGGTGACCGGCCGCTTGAGTTCACACTGCGGGGCGTCGGCGGCTTGAGCCGAGCCAGCAAACGCAAACAAAACGGCCGCGGCGGCCAGGGTCTTGACAGGGGTAAAACGCATTGGCTTTTGCCTCCATAGGTTCAGGCACTCACGCCAGGATCAGGCCTGGGCGGCACCGTGGAGCTAAGGGGGTTGTGCGGAAGACGGGCTGAACCGCCAATACAAACCGACACTAGCAACAAGACTGCCCGCGAGGGACGCGGCGTCTTGCAAGACAGGGAGCTTCAAAAACGGGTTTTTGAAAACTCACAGAAAGAGAACAAACTGAAAGAAGAAGGCGGCATCTTAAACGAAAATGCCGCGCAGACCAACCCCAAGGGTGAATGAAACAGATACATCCGGCGAGAAAGCAGCCAGGGAAAACCCGTATCTGCAAGGGGTATTCCGCCATTTTTCCCAGGGGAAAATTGCCCTTTTTTCTCAGATACATTTAGTTAACGTTCTGTTCGTATTAGTACATACACCGCGTTCCAAAATCGGCAAAAACGTCCGCTTTCGGGTCCGAAGTGGGTCGCCCGGGCGGCTCACAGATCCATAAAAACATCGGGGGGGAAGGGCTGGGCCCGCGGCGCTGACTCTGCGCGGGCGCAAGGGCTGTTCGAGGGCAACCGCTGACTTTCGCTGTTCGCGGGACGCCCCAGACATTCAACTTCCCGGATTGGCGTGGGCTTGCGCGAAGAAATAGTCCTTCCAGGTTTCGGCCTGCCCTTGGAGCACGCCGATCTCGCGCAGCTTGTCCGCATACACCTTTGTCTGCTGCGGATTGATCGTGAACTGGTTCTCCGGATCGTTCAGGATCTTCTTCACGAAATCCACCGGCAGCTTGGAGTTTTGCTGGCGGATGAAGATGGCCGCGGCCTCGTCCTTATGCGCCGGCACCCACGCCGCGGCTTCGGCCAACGCCGCATAGAACGCACGGTACGTCTTGGGATTGGCGTCGTGGAACTTCTGCGTGGTGTACAGCACGTTGAACGTCGCGGGACCGCCCAGGATGTCGTAGGAACTGATCACCTTGTGCACCGCCGGATTGCGCTCCAGCGCCTGGTAGTAGAACGGCGCGCTGGAGAAATGCGCGTTCACTTCGAGGCCGCCGGAGATCAGGGCGGCGGTTGCGTCCGGGTGCGGCAAGCTGATGGAAATGTCGTCAAAGCGTTTGAAGTTGTCCTGGCCGTAGCGCTTGGCCGCTTCGATCTGCAAGGTGCGCGACTGGAAACCGACACCTGCCGCGGGCACCGCGATACGATCCTTCGCACTGAAATCGTCCAGCGTCTTGACTGCCGGATTGTTGCTGAGCAGGTAGTTGGGCAGCGAACCCAGCGCCGCCACCAGCTTCACGTTCTGCTTGCCGCGCGTGCGGTCCCATAGCACCAGCGCCGGCGGCACGCCGGCCGACACCATGTCCAGCGCGCCCGCGAGCAGCGCCTCGTTCATGGCCGATGCGCCGGATATCTGCGCCCATTCCACCTTGATGTCCAGCCCGGCTTGCCTGCCGTGCTTTTCGATGAGCTTCTGGTCCTTCACCACATCGAGGATCAGGTAGGCGATGCCGAACTGCTGGGCCACGCGCAGCGTGCCTTCGGAATGCGCCGGGGCTGCGGCCATCCCAAGCGCTGCGGCAAGCAGCGCGGCGCAGGCCGCGGCGCGGGCCGCGGCGCGGGGCGTGCGGAAAGAGTTGAGAGACATGAGGATGTGGGCTCCTTGGGCCGGTGGTTCGCACGGAAGAGGACCGGCGATCCTAGCAACGTGAGCGCGGCGGCGAAACGAACGATTTCTGCTAATCAAATGCCAACAGGCCAGGACGCTATAGAAGAGCCGAGCCACGCGCCGCGCGACCCGCTGCGCCGCGCGAAACAAGCATATGTCTAGATATTCTTTGTCCGCGCAGCCTTCGCTCCGTAGCATCACCTCAAGCTAATTCACATGCATATCGGGGTCGGAGTCATGAGTTCGTACAAGAAACTGCCATCCATCGACGCCGCGCGCCGGCGCCTGTTGTTCCATATCGGCCCAGTGGCGGCCGCAGGCGCCGAGCGGCGGCCCCGAACGACGGATCGTCGATCTGCAAATCACCGGGACGGCGCGAGGCGCCCGCATCATTTTCCGGATGGCGCCACGTACATATAGTCCCGCCGCCACGGATAGGCCGGACCGGCGGGGTGATCCAGTTCGTCAGCGCGCCCGGTCGCGGGATGCTGGGCCAGGATCTGGTGCAGCGCGATCCACCCATGCTCGAAGGCCATCGCGCTACCCGCCAGATACAGCCGGTAAGCGCGCAACGAACGCTCGCCCTGATCCGCGCCCAGGATGCGCGCGGCTTCAGGCAGCCGCGCCTCCAGCCCATCCCTCCAGGCCCACAGCGTGCGCGCATAGTGGGGCCGCAGGTTTTCGACGTCGAGGTCTTCCAGGCCGCCGTTGGCCAGCGTCTGCATCACCACGCTGACATGCGTCAGCTCGCCGCCCGGAAAAATGTACTTCTCGATGAATTCGCCCATGCCATTGCCAAGTTCGCCGTTGTCCACGCCGGCCGCGGTGATGCCATGGTTCATGATCAGTCCGCCCGGCTTGAGCAGGCGCCGCAGCTTGGCGAAGTAGCTGTCGAGCTGGGCGCGGCCCACGTGCTCGAACATGCCGACCGAGGCAATCTTGTCGTAGGGCTGGGTCTCGTCCAGCTTGCGGTAGTCCAGCAGCGCCACGCGCACGCGCCCGGACAAGCCTTTCTCTTGAATCAGTCGGCTGACGTGCGCATGCTGGTTGCGTGACAGCGTGATGCCCGTTGCATCCACGCCGTAGTTTTCGGCGGCCCAGAGCAGCAGCCCGCCCCACCCCGCGCCCACATCCAGGAAACGCTCGCCCGCGGTCAGGCGCAACTTGCGGCAGATGTGATCGAGCTTGGCTTCCTGCGCTTGCGCCAGGGTCATGCCGGGTTCGCGGTAGTAGGCGCAGGAATACACGCGGCGCGGATCCAGCCAGAGCGCATAGAAGTCGTCCGACAGGTCGTAATGGAATTCGATCTGCCTTGCGTCGCGCTCGACCGAATGGCGCCACACCGACATCACCTTGCGCACCAGGTCGGTGAGCCAGCCCCCGCGTGCCGCGTCCATCGGCGAGCCGGGCAGGAGCTTTGCAGCCGCCGCCATGACATCGCGCATGCTGCCTTCGATATCGATGCGGCCCTCGACGTAATCCTGGCCCAGCACGCCGACGGCCCCTTCGGCCAGATGCGCCAGTGCGGTCTTGTCGTGCGTGACGAACCGCACGCGGGGGTCGCGAGCGCCGAGCACGGCGCCGTCGGGCAGCACGAGTTGCACGGGGACAGGCAGCGCCTGAAGTTTGCGTTCCACGACAGAGAGCAAAGGATTCACGGCTTCTCCTCCGGATGCGTAAGACGCCAGGAACGCTAACGGATAGCACCCGAAACCTTCCTGTAAGCCAGCCCATGATAAAGTCCCCGGCTTGGCGCGAAAAGTTGCGGCGGCCAGTGCGGCGGCCAGTGCCGCGGCCTGTTTGGCGGCCTGTGCAGCAGCGACTGCACCGTCCCGCGCCCTGTCCCTGCGTTTTACCGCGATCTACATGCCCCCATCACAGACTTCCCGCAGCAGCCTGCCCGGCTGGCTCATTCTCATGGGCGCGCTGACCGCCATCGGTCCGTTCGCCATCGACATGTACCTGCCCGCGTTCCCCACGATCGCGGCAAACCTGGGCGTCAGCCGCGGCGACGTCGAGCGCACGCTGGCGGCGTACCTGATCGGCCTGGCGATGGCGCAGGTGTTCTACGGCCCGATGGCGGATCGCTACGGACGCAAGCCGCCGCTGCTGGTGGGCCTCACGCTATTCATGGTGGCCTCGCTGGGGTGCGCCCTGTCGGGTTCGGTCGAAGCCCTGACCGGGTGGCGCGTGGTGCAGGCCATGGGCGGCGCGGCGGGCATCGTGATCCCGCGCGCCGTCATCCGCGATCACTACGAAACCCACGAAGCCGCGCGCGCCATGTCGCTGCTGATGCTCATCATGGGTCTGGCGCCGATCCTGGCGCCGCTGATCGGTGGCCAGATGCTGGCCATCACCTCGTGGCGCAGCCTTTTCTGGGTGATGCTTGCGGGTGGCGCAATGCTGATGGCCGCGGTCATCCTGATCATGAAGGAATCGCTCACGCCGGAGCGCGTGGTGCCGTTGCGCTGGAGCACCATCCTGCACAACTACCGCGCCCTGTTCGCGCATCGGGGCTTCATGTCGCACAGCCTGGCGGGCGGTTTCGGCCAGGCCGGCATGTTCGCCTACATCATCGGCTCGCCCCGCGTCTTCATCGAACTCTACGGCGTGCCGCCGCAGTATTACGGCCTGCTGTTCGGCACGAATGCGCTGTCGCTCATCATCTGCTCGCAGATCAGCGCGCGGTTGCTGCGCACTTTCACGCCGCGCCAGTTGCAGCAACGCGCGCTGGTCACGCTGGCCTGCGCCAGCCTGGTGGCCGTCGCGCTGACGGTAGCGGGACTGCTGACGCTGCCGCTGCTGATGCTGTGCCTGATCTGCTACATGGGCAGCCAGGGCTTCGTGAATCCCAACTCCGCGGCGCTCGCGCTGTCGGACCAGGGCAAGCGCCTGGGCGCGGCCTCCGCACTATTGGGGACACTTCAACTGTCCTGCGGGGCGCTCGCCGGTTTTGCCGTCAGCGCCTGGCAATCGGACTCCGCCCTGCCCCTGACGACCACGCTGGCGGCCTGCGCCTGCCTGTCCTGGACGGCCGGTCGTTTGGCCCGTTCGCACACTTCGTAGCCTTGCGGCTTGATTTGGTTGGAATTTTCGTATTAGAATCGCGGTCTTCACATGAAGTTTCCCGTGCGGGACTACTATGCTTTGTAGTTCAGCACTCTGACCCCCAACCGCGTATTGATAATCCGGGTGGCAGGCAGCGGGTATAAGCACTGGGGCGAATTCACTTTCCCCCCTCATCCACTAAGACTGGGTGGCCGGCCAAGGCAGCGCACAGCAGCCTACACAGCCCGGCGGCTAAACCCCCGTCTACCTCCCCAGCGATGCGCGGCAAGAACGACACTAAAGAGGTGCATCCATGGCACGCGTATGCCAAGTGACCGGCAAAGGCCCGATGGTGG
>DALZRX010000015.1:0-4194 GCA_032015805.1 Achromobacter sp. | reverse complement strand
CTACACGACCACCAAGAACAAGCGCAACATGCCCGAGAAGATGCTGATCAAGAAATTTGATCCGGTCGCTCGCAAGCACGTCGACTACAAGGAAACCAAGCTGAAGTAATTCAGCCGATTTTCCAAAAAAGGCCCTGCCATGCAGGGCCTTTTTTATTGCCTTCTTTTTATCGGCATTTATTTGCCGCGGCGCCGAAGCCCATGTTTCAATTAGGCCGCACTCGCGGCGCCCAGGCGCACGCGAAAGGCCCGACTCATCTTCAGCCTGCATACACGCCATGATCCGTCCCTGCCTCACCTTGCTGCGCCGTGCGATCGCACCCGCGCTCCTGGCCCTTGCGCTGGCTCCGGCTGCCCCCGCCGTCGCGAAAGACAAGGAACCGCCGATCCGCATCGGCGAGATCAACAGCTACAAGGCCATTCCCGCCTTTCTGGGCCCCTACAAGAAGGGCTGGCAACTGGCGCAAGAAGAGGTCAACGCCGCGGGCGGCGTGCTGGGCAGGAAACTCGAGGTCATCTCGCGGGACGACAACGGCAATCCCGGCGACTCGGTGCGCGCCGCGCAGGAACTGCTGGCGCGTGAAAAAGTCGAGCTGCTCTTTGGCGGCTTTCTGTCCAACACCGGCTTGGCGCTGACCGACTTCGCCAAGCAGCAAGAGGTGTTCTTCCTGGCCGCCGAGCCATTGACGGACAAGATCACCTGGCAGGAAGGCAACCGCTACACCTATCGCCTGCGTCCGTCCACCTGGATGCACGTGGCGGCCTTGGCGCCCAAGGCGCTCGCGCTGCGCAAGAAGCGCTGGGCCATCGTCTATCCCAATTACGAGTACGGTCAGTCCGCCGTGGCCACGTTCAAGGCCATGATGCAATCCTTCCAGTCCGACGTGGAATTCGTCGCCGAACAGGCCGTGCCGCTGGGCAAGGTGGATGCCGGCGCGGTCGTGCAGGCGCTGGCCGACGCAAAGCCCGACGCCATCTTCAACGTCCTGTTTGCCGCCGACCTGACCCGCTTCGTGCGCGAAGGCAACACGCGCGGCCTGTTTGAAAACATGCCTGTCGTGTCGCTGCTGTCCGGCGAACCCGAATACCTGGAACCGCTCGGCGCCGACACGCCCACCGGCTGGATCGTCACCGGCTACCCGTGGTACGCCATCGACACCCCCGCCAACAAGACCTTCGTCGAAGCCTACAAAAAGCGCTTCAACGAAACGCCCAAGGTCGGATCGGTGGTGGGCTACGCGTCGCTGATGTCCATCGCGCAGGGCCTGAAGGCCGCCGGTTCCGTCGACACGGAAAAGCTCGTGGACGCCTTTGCCGGCCTGAAGGTGGACACGCCCTATGGCCCGATCCAGTACCGCAAGATCGACCATCAATCGACGATGGGCGTCTATGTGGGCGTCACCGCGGTCGAAGACGGCAAAGGCATCATGAAGGACTTTGCCTATATCGACGGCGCCCGGCTGCAGCCGCCTGACGAACAGGTGCGCAAGATGCGGCCGGCTCACTGATGAATGTATCCGGGCTGCTGCTGCAGCTGCTCAACGGCCTGGCTGACGCCAGTGCGCTGTTCCTGGTCGCCGCGGGCCTGTCGCTGATTTTCGGCGTGACGCGCGTGGTCAATTTCGCGCACGGCTCGTTCTACATGCTGGGCGTTTATCTGGCCTGGACCTTCACCAGCCATTTCGGCAGCGGCGCGGGCTACTGGTTCGGCCTGCTGCTGGCGGCGCTGGCCACCGGGCTCATCGGCGCCGCGGCTGAGCTGCTGGTGCTCAAGCGCCTTTATCGCGCCCCCGAGCTCTTCCAACTGCTGGCCACCTTTGCGCTGGTCCTCATCATCGGCGATGCGGCCCTGGCGGTCTGGGGCCCTGAAGACCTCTTCTCGGCCCGCGCGCCGGGCCTGTCGGGCGCGGTGCAGATCCTGGGCCGCCGCTACCCCGAATACGACCTCCTGCTGATTGCCGCCGGCCCCATCGTGCTGGGCCTGCTGTGGCTGCTGCTCATGCGCACCCGGTGGGGCCGGCTGCTGCGCGCCGCGGCTGAAAACCGCACGATGCTTGCAGCGCTGGGCGTCAATCAGGCATGGCTGTTCACCTCCGCCTTCACGCTGGGCGCGTTTCTTGCCGGCCTGGGCGGCGCGCTGGCCGCGCCCCGCGTGCCCGCCACCCTGGGGCTGGACCTTGAGATCATCGCCAGCGCCTTCGTCGTGGTGGTCGTGGGCGGCCTGGGATCGGTGCCGGGCGCGTTCCTGGCGGCCGTCCTGATCTGCTCGGTCAAGGCGCTGTTCGTATTTCTTGGCCAGGTGGCCATCGGGCCCTGGGTCTTCAACCTGTCCAAGCTCACGCTGCTGGCCGAATTTGCAGTGATGGCCGTGGTGCTGGTGGTGCGTCCCTGGGGCCTGTTGGGCAAACCGCCCGCGCCCGCGTCGCACGCCGGCCTGCCCGAACGCCCCATCGCGCCGGCTGGACCGCGCCTGCGCCTTGCCTATGGCGTGCTGCTGGTGTTGCTGGCGCTGGTGCCCGTCGCCACGCTGTACTGGCCCTATCTCAGCATCCTGATGACGGAGATCCTGATCGCCGCCCTGTTTGCCGCCAGCCTGCACTTTTTGACCGGGTTGGCGGGCATGACGTCATTCGGCCATGCCGCCTGGTTCGGGCTGGGCGCGTACGGCGCAGCGCTGCTTTTGAAACTGGCCGCGATCCCCATGGAGGCGGCCCTGCTGCTCGGCCCGTTCGCCGCCGCCTTTGGCGCCCTGCTGTTTGGGTGGTTCTGCGTGCGCCTGTCCGGCGTGTACCTGGCCATGCTGACGCTGGCCGTGGCGCAGATCCTGTGGGCGCTCACCTATCAGTGGGATGACGTGACCGGCGGCAGCAACGGGTTGACCGGCTTGTGGCCCTCTGCATGGCTGGCGCAGGGGCCGTGGTTCTACTACGTCACGCTTGTGCTGTGCGCGGCCGGGGTCTGGTGGCTGCGCCGGCTGGCGTTCTCGCCGCTGGGTTATGCGCTGCGCGGAGTGCGCGATTCGGCCCTGCGCGCCGAAGCGCTCGGCATGGACACGCGCCGCATCCAATGGGCAGGGTTTGTCGCCGCCTCGTTCGCCGCGGGCCTGGCGGGATCGCTGTACGCGTTTTCCAAGGGCAGCATCGCGCCCGACGTACTGGCGGTCAGCCGCTCGGTGGATGGGCTGGTCATGGTGCTGCTGGGCGGCATCCAGACGCTTGCCGGCCCGCTCGTCGGCGCCGCATCCTACACCTGGCTGCAGGACGCCGCCGCGCGCAGCACCGAGTACTGGCACGCCGTGCTCGGCCTGGCCATCCTGGCGCTTGTCATGGCCTTCCCCGAGGGGCTGGCCGGCGCAGCGGATCGCTTGCGCAGGAGGTCCGCATGACGCCGGCATCTCCTTTGCTGCAGGTGCGCGGCCTGCGCAAATCCTTTGGCGGCATCGACGCGCTGGCGGACGTGTCGTTCGATCTTGAAGCCGGCCACATGCTGGCCCTGATCGGCCCGAATGGCGCAGGCAAATCAACCTGCTTCAACGTGCTGGGCGGGCAATTGCGCCCGGATTCGGGCTCGGTCCTGCTCGGCGGGCAGGAACTGGTCGGCCTGTCGGCCGGCAAGATATGCCGGCTGGGTGTGGGCCGCAGCTTTCAGACGGCAGCCACGTTCCGCTCGATGACCGTGCTTGAAAACGTGCAGACGGCCCTCCTGTCGCGCGACCGCATGCTCTTGAACCCATGGCGGCGCGCCGCCCGCCATGCCCTTGAGGAAGCGATGACGCTGCTGTCGCAGGTGCAGATGGCGAACAAGGCGGACGAGGCCTGCGGCACACTGGCCTACGGCGACGTCAAGCGGGTCGAACTGGCGATGGCGCTGGCGCACCAGCCGCGCCTCTTGCTCATGGACGAGCCGACGGCCGGCATGGCCACCAACGAGCGGCACGCGCTGATGCGCCTGACCCGCCAGTTGGCGGACACGCAACGGATCGCCGTGCTTTTCACGGAACACAGCCTGGACGTCGTGTTCAAGCACGCCGACCGCATCGCAGTGCTGGTGCGCGGCAGCCTGCTTGCCGAAGGCTCGCCCGCGGCGATTGCTGCCGACGAGCGGGTCCAGGCCGCCTACCTGGGCACCGAAGCGCCGCAAGGCGCCTGAGCTGGACGTGGAGCGCGCGCGGCGATCGTTGCCGTGATTGTGGCG
>DALZRX010000014.1:0-25209 GCA_032015805.1 Achromobacter sp. | reverse complement strand
CGAAGGCCCGCTGTGGATGCAGCGCATCAAGGGCGGCGTGCTGGTCAACGGCGCGAACTCGCTGCTGGCCGGGGTGTTCAATACGTTTCCCAGCTCGGTGTTTGCGCAGAACAATGGCGTCATTCAATTGACCGGCATCGCCAGCCGCCACGTTGGCGTGTGGATTGCCGGGATGCTGATTTTGCTGGGCCTGTTCCCGGTCGTGGCCGGTGTCCTGCAAGCCGTGCCGGAACCCGTTCTGGGCGGCGCCGCGATGGTGATGTTCGGCGCGGTGGCCGCGTCGGGGATCAATATCCTGGCGGGCATTCAACTGGATCGCCGGGCGTTGCTGATCATCGCCGTGTCCCTGGCTCTGGGCCTGGGCGTGTCGCAGGTGCCGGAGATTCTTTCGCACTTGCCGCACTCGGTAAAGAGCGTGCTGGAATCGGGCGTCGCCACCGGCGGGATTTGCGCGCTGGTGATGAATTGGTTTTTGCCTGAAAAGAAGTAAGGATTGTCGGGGCTACGGCCGGGGTGCTGTTGGTTGAGCAGCCCGCGTGGGCCCCTTAAACCGCAGGGTCGCCCGGCCGTCACCTGACAAGATGGAAAAGACCGCATATAATCGCGGTCTTCGCATCTCCCGCAGCCGTCACCTGGACGCGCTCGCGACCCCCTAGCCCGGGTGGTGAAATTGGTAGACGCAGGGGACTCAAAATCCCCCGCCGCAAGGCGTGCCGGTTCGATTCCGGCCCCGGGCACCAGCAACCTGTCTGGATTGATATCAGGTAGTACTTGGAACCCGCACCAGCTCACGCTCTGCGGGTTTTTTGTCGTCTGGGATTTCGCGTGTGAGATTTACCAGAATTTAACTAGCTAAGAACCCATGCCTCTGATGACCTGGATTTACCGCTTGTGGCCCACGTGCTGCAGTCGGCTTACCACACTGGCCTTCTGCTTCTGCCTGCCTGCAAGTGCTGTGCAGGCCACGCCGTCAGACGCCGTCCAGCCGCCCGCCCTCGTTTGGGGCGCCGTTCCCAGCGCGGATCTCTACCTGCTGGTGGCCAGCCCACGTCTCAGCAAGCCCGAGCTGCAACAACTGGTGGCCGACACGATCGGCCGTGGTGTTGGCGATAACCTATACATCACCCAGGTCTGGAGCAATCTGCCGGAACCCATCCAGCTTTGGCTCTCGATCGATCCCGCCCGGCTTCAGAACGCCAAGCTGTCCACGGCTCAGGCATTTGAGGCGCTGGCCTCCAAACTGAATGTCTCCGCCGAGCCCACCAAGGGAATCCGCACGCCGCACTCGTGGATCTATTCCGGCGCCACACGCGAGAAGCTCGAAGCTTGGAGCGATGCGGCTGCACGGCAGGCGGATGGCACCATCATCAACCCGTCGGAATGGTCGACATTGATGTACCGGCAAGCGCCGGAATCCTGGGAAGCCTGGAACAAGGTCGGGCTAGGCCTTGCGGTGCCCGCAGAGGCAAGCCGCGATTCGTTGGAGACCGTTGTCAGCGAACGCCTGGAAGCACTGGCGTCCAAGCTGCCCGACGACGTGTCGGTATTGATCCTGCCGGCGGGCCCCCGTTTGAACGAAGCCCACGGCATATTCGTCACTGTCGGGCGCGACGAGTAGCCCCTCACCCGGTGCGCCTGCCCCCCGATGATGCCCCGCAACACTCACGCCTGCATCACCGCCCCACATTACGGTTCCCAATTCCGTAAGCCCACATTCATCATCCCGTCATTCGCCCTCCCTATGCTTCCCGCTTTTTCTAAAGGGCAGCACAGATGGCGCACGACAAGCACGACGGCAAACCTGAGATTGTCAACAGACTTCCGGCCCTGCCGACTGCGACGGATCCGCGCCGTCGCAGCCTGCTCAAGGCCGGGTTCGGCGCCACGTTCCTGCCGGTGGGCGGTTCGCTTCTGCTGTCCGCCTGCTCCAGCGACGACGACGATGACACCACGGCGCCCGAAACGCCCGGGACGCAACCTCAACCGCAGCCCCAGCCCGAACCGCAACCGGTCAACATCTCCAGCTTCGCCGTGGCGGTGCTGCCGGATACGCAGTTCTACTCGCGCTATGCAACGGACGCGGAGAATCAGCAGTTCATGCGCAAGTACGGCAGCGAGCCGTTCAAGGCGCAGACGCAGTGGGTGGCCGATCATTCCAAGTCGCTGGGCATTCCGTTCCTGATCCATCTGGGCGATGTGGTCGACCAGCAGGGCAAGCCGGATCAGTGGAAGGTGGCCGACGCCGCCATGGCGATCCTGGAAGACGCCAAGGTGCCGTACTCGATCCTGGCGGGCAACCACGACGTGATCCTGGACCGCGACTACGTCGACGCCAGCAGTCAAGCCAGCGCCACGGACGCGCAGCGCACTCTTGCCAACGAGCCTTATCTGAAAACGTTCAGCGCAGATCGCGCCAAGAATCAGGCCACCTTTGGCGGCCGCGATCCCAGCGGTTTTCATGAGTATCACGTGTTCGAAGCCGAGGGCCAGAAGTTCATGGTCCTGTCGCTGTCGTGGCGCATTTCGGATGCCGCGTTGACCTGGGCCAATCAGGTCATCCGCGCGAACCCGGCGCTGCCGGTGATCTTGGTCAACCACCAGTTGCTGAACATCGACAAGGATGGCGTGACGCCGCTGGAAGTGCCTTACGGCCTGATGCTGTGGGACAAGCTGATCCGCGACAACGATCAGATCTTCATGACGCTCAACGGCCACTATCACGGCGCCGCGCATCTGACCAAGACCAATGCCTTCGGCAACACCGTCGAGGAAATGGTCGTGGACTACCAGATGGCCTACCAAGGCGGCAACGGCCTGATGCGCCTGTACGAATTCGACCTCAGCAACAACGAGATCCGGGTGCTGTCGTTCTCGCCGTGGGTACCGCAAAAGCCGAAGGAAACGCTCAACACGTTTGACCAGGCCATCCTGACCGGCACGAACGAGCAGTTCACGATCAAGATGGATTTTGCCAAACGCTTTGGCGGGTTCAACAAGGAATTCAAGGCGGCCACGCCTTCGCACACCGCGCTGATCGACCAGGCCCGCGCGTTGATCCTGGCGAACTACACGGATCCGGTTGCCACCGAGCAAAAGCCCGCCGCCGACGCGGAAGATTATCCGCAGGTGTCCGGCACGCTGGCGCACTGGCGTTTCTTTGGCGGCGCGAATGGTCAGCCGGTGCCGGTGGGCGAAGTGATCGCGGACCGCACCGGCCTGAATCCGATGCGCCGCGCCGCCTTGAACATCGATGGCGTGGCCGGTGCGCAGTTGGGCGACGTGGTCTGGTCGGACGACCATCACTACCTGTCGGCGGCTCCGGGTTCGGTGCGTTTCCTGAATACCGACAAGAACACGGCCCGCATGAGCTACTTCGAGACGGACGCGGCGGCCATCATCAACGGCCAGACCGCGCCCAACGGCTACACCGTGGAAGCGTTCATCAAGATCGACCGCGATTGGGTCGCGTCCAAACACGCGTGGATGAACATCATGACGCGTGACGGCAAGCGCGGCGACCTGGCGGGGTTCTCCGGCGGGGACCCGGAATCGCCGCCGCTGCTGTTCGCGGTGTCGAGCCTTCGGGAGATCCAGTGGGAAGTGGTGCCCGATACGTCGGGGACGCGCGGCGCCAAGGCCAACTGGTCTGGCGAGATCATCCCTGACAAGTGGATGCACGTTGCGGTCGTCAACGACGACACCACGCACGAAACCATCCTGTACGTGGAAGGCGCGCCCGTCCTGCGCAACACGTCCGACGCCGTCGGTCTGGCGACGCTCGCGGCCAACATGCCGTGGATCATCGGTGCGGGTTCGTGGGACGGAGCACGAGCCGACGGCTTCTTTGGCAGTGTCGGTGAAGTGCGTGTCGTCGACCGGGCCCTGCAGCCGATCGACTGGCTGACCTCGCGCCGGCGTTGATCGGTGCACGCGCCGCCGGCTAGTCTGCGGCGGCGCGTGCGCACATCGCACGTCTCGATGCGACCAAAAAATTGCCCTACCGACGCAGGCGAGTCCCAAGACGCGTGCGTCGTCCCTGCATGCTTCGGCCTCGACCCCGAACACCTCTACCCCGCCCTTAGAACCCAAATCGATGGCACGATCTGCGGAAAGGTTTAGCCGCTAGAATCCCGTTGCAACAAGGTTCGATCTGACTAGACCGAACAGTGAAAGGCTTCTTGGCAACCCGGAGGTTCAATGGCAATCAAGGCCGTGGCATTCGACGTATTTGGAACCCTCGTCAACATCGCGCGCCCCACGCGGCCGTTCCGCAAGCTGGTCCGCCTGCTGCACGAAGCGGGCCGCCAGCGCCAACGCGACGACGGTGTCCGGGCGATGAGCAACGCGATCGACCTGAGACAGACCGCCAGCCTGTTTGGCGGGATGATCAGCGAAGAAGCCCTGACCGCGCTGGAAGCCGAACTGCGCGAAGAAATCCAATCGATCACGCTATTTGCTGACGCGCCGCCAACGCTGCTTGCTTTGCAGGAGCGCGGAATCAAGATCGCGCTTTGCTCCAACCTTGCCGCGCCGTACGGACCACCCGTGCTGGACCTGTTGCCCATTCGACCGGACTTTTGCGCTTGGTCGTACGAAGCCGGGGCCGTGAAGCCGCAGCCCGAGATCTACCAATACCTCTGTGACGGCATTGGGTGCCAACCCAATGAAGTGTTGATGATCGGCGACACCATTGAAGCCGACATGATCGGGCCTCGCAGATTCGGCATCCACGGTTACCACCTGGACAGGCAGGCCGCATCGGCGAACGCAGCGGAGTCCGTGCGGTCCTTGAATGACGTGCTCACCCTCATGGCTGCCCGCCATTGATCGGCGGCCGACGGTAAGGAGGGCGGCGGCCTCACCCGCCCCGCCCCCGCCAAGCCCACCAGACCGCCCCGATAGGCGCAAAGATCGTCACCCAGGACAGTCCGTCCCAGATCCCATCCCCAAATAGCGCCGACACCAACCCCACGACCGACGCCACGCCCAGCCAGATCGGCACGCGAAACACCTCGCCCGCCGATTGAAGTTCCTCGGTCCGCGCGCCGCGCGCTGCGTTGTTCTTGTTCATTGCGCGGCCTCCCGCCGGTCACCCTGACGCAGCGCATTGGCAGGCTCGACAGCGTCATCTGCTTGAGGCTTCGCCGCGGTCGCTGCCTTTGGCTTACGCAGCCACAAATACAACCCGCTGCCCAGCACCACAATCGCAAAGAGATCCAGCACCGCCCAAAGGATCTTCAACGGCAAGCCGCCGTAGTCCCCAAAATGCAGCGGCTGCGACAGGAACAAGGTCTTCACGTACCAGGGCATGTCGCGCGAGTCGGTCAGCTCGCCGTTGGTGGCGTCAACCAGCGCCGGCTTGAGCAGGCGCGAGGTCACGGGCGTGTTGCCCTTCATGAAGAAGGTGTAGTGGTGCGGACTGGAAAACATCGTCCCCGGGAACGCCACCAGGCTCACCGCCATATCCGGGACCGCAGCCCGGGCCGTGCGAATGGAGTCTTCCAGATGCGCGGGCTGCGTGACCGGCGGCAAGCCTCGGAACGGCGCCGTCATTTCCGCCATCTGGTCCATCTGCCAGAGGCTCAGCACGACGCGGTTCAAGGTGTTGATGCTGCCGGTGATCCCCACGACCAGCAGCCAGACGACGGTGACGATGCCGAGCAGGTTGTGCCAGTCCAGCCATTTGACGCGGGTGCTGCGCTGGGTTCGGAGGGCGCCAAATTTCAGGCGGCGCATGAAGGGGTAATACAACACCACGCCCGAAATGATCGCGACCACCATGAGCAAGCCCATTGCGCCCAGAAACAGCATGCCCGGCAGGCCGGCGAACATGTCCGTATGCAGCTTGAGCATGACGTACATGAAGCCTTCGTCCGTGGCCGGTTCGTCCAGGACCTTGGCCGTGCGCGAGTCGATGACGACGGCGTTGTTCTCCTCGGGCGGCGCGTCGACGGCGCTGGCCATCGACACGTAGGTGATGTCGGGATGCTCGTCCTGGTCCCAGAACATGTAGCGGATGACTTCACCGGGACGGCGTTCCAGCGCGGTCTGGGCGATCTGGTCCATGCTGGCGTTGGGCGTGCCAGCCGGCATAGGTGGGGCTTCGACCACGCCGGACAGGTGCTCGATCTCTTCGTGGAAGATCAGGGGCAGCCCGGTCAGGCACAGCAACAGCATGAAGACCGTGCAGACCAGGCTGCTCCACTTGTGTATCCAGGACCAGGTTTGCGTGGACATCTTGGCCTCCTCAGAAGGCGATGCTGGTCGAGAACGTGTAGGTGCGCGGCGAGCCTACGAACAGGTAGCCGGCCGTGGCGGTGCCCCAGTAGTTGCGGTTGAACAGGTTCTCGACGTTGAAGCGGAAGGTGACGGGGGTGCCGCTGATCTTGGTCTCATAGCGCGCGCCGGCGTCGACGCGGGTCCAACTGGGCACCGACAGCGTGTTGTCGGCGTCGGCATACGTCCTGTCGGTGTAGATGACGCGGCCCAACAGCGTCAGGCCCGGGACGAAGGGCGTGTCCCATTCGGCGCCCAGGTTGAATTGCCAGTCGGGTACGCCAACGGCCTTGTTGCCCTGCAGGTCGGGCGTCACAGCCTTGTTGATGACAGCATCGATGTAGCTGATGCCGCCCAACAGGCGCACTCCCTTGGTGACTTCGCCGGCGAAGCTTGCCTCGATGCCGCGGTTGCGCTGTTCACCGAATTCTCCGAAGGTGTCGCCGGAGATGCCGGAGCTGGGCCGCGTCAGTTCAAAGAGCGCGACGGTAGCCAGCATGTCGTCATTCGGGTTGTATTTGACGCCGATTTCCTTTTGCTTGGATTTGAACGGCGACAGGGTCGCGCCCGGGTTTGTGATGGCGGCGCTGGTGGGCGCGGTGTCGCCTTGCGACAGGCCTTCCACGTAGCTGGCGTACACCGATACGTCGGGCCGGATCTTGAAGACCACGCCGGCCAACGGCGTGGTGGCGCTCTGGTCGTAGCGTGGGCCGCTGGGCTCGCCATTGGCGAAGTTGTAGTTCTGGCCCTGCACGTTCTGCCGGCGCACGCCCAGCGTCAGTTGCAGGCGGTCGTCCATGAATCCCAGGGTGTCCGCCAGCGCATAGCTGGTCAGTTTGGTGCTTTGGTAGCGGTTCAGGGGATTGTTGATGCCGGATATCGACGGCGTGTCGAAGATGTTGCCTGCGTAGATGTTGGAGTTACCAGGCGGAAAGCCGGTGTAGAAGCCCAGCTTGGAATCCTGGTCCAGCAGCGTGTAGCTGAAGGCAAGCTTGTGGCTGACAGGACCGGTCTTGAAGTTGCCGCGCAGGCCGGCTTCGGTGGATTTGCTGTCCACCGTCATCCGTTGCCAGCCGCCAAAGAAGGAGTAGTCGCCCTGCGGGTTCTGCAGGACGGGGTTCGCGGCGAAGGCGTCCCAGTCCAGCTTGCGCTGGCCGTAGCCGGCGTAGGCGGTGATGTTGTCCGTGATGTCGTATTCGACCTTGAAGACGCCGGCGCCGTTGCGGCCGTCGCTCCAGCCCAGGCCGGGATACGGATTCTTGTTGCTGGGCGCCTCGGGAATCGAGGTCAGGTCGGTGCCTGGTTGAAACTGGCGAACGACGTTGTCGATGCGCTCCTTCTGCCAGATCAGGTCCAGAGACGAACGCAGCCGTTCGCCTCGATAGTCCAATGCGACCGAGCCCAGCGCTTCCCGCGCGGACTGGTCCTTGATCGGCGTGTCGCCATCACGCAGCATCGCGTTCACGCGGATGCCGAACGCGTTGTCCGGGCCGAAGCGGCGGCCAACATCGGCGTGCACGCCAAAGACGGAATCGGACATGACACTGCCCGTCACGCGGGTGATGGGATCGTCGGTGGCGCGCTTGGGCACCAGGTTGACGACGCCGCCGACGCTGCCGCCCGGCGTCATGCCGAAGAGCGCCGCCGAAGGCCCCTTGATGATTTCCACGCGCTCCAGGGTCTCGACCGGGGCGCGCCAATAGGGCGACAGACCAAACATGCCGTTGAACGCGAAGTCCGCGGTCGGCACATTGAAGCCTCGGATCGTAAGGTCTTCGTTGATGTTCGACCGCGCGCTGCTCATGCGGACGGACGGATCCATGATGGCCACGTCAGCCACGGATCGCGCCTGCTCGTTCTCGATGGTCTGGGCGGTGTAGCTGGTGACGCTGAAGGGCGTGTCCATGACAGACGTGTTGCCCAGGATGCCCATGCGGGCGCCGCCCCCGATCATGCCGCCGGCGATAGGCGCGGGCGCCTCGCCCAGGGCGACCGGCGCGCTGGTTACCGTCACGGTGGGCAGGACGGTGATCGCGGCCGGAGCCTGCGTCTGCGCTGAAACCGAGGCGGCATACAGGGCGGCGCTTCCCGCCAACGCCTGCCTCAAGGTCACGGCCACGCGGCTTTGCGCGCCTTGACGGCCTTTCGATGCTTTCCCCACAGCCCACCCCGCCTGTTGTTGTATGTAAAACGCGCATGATAAGCATTCTTATTCGATATCACCACGGGGTTTATCTGGATGTGGCGCGGGCGCATCAAGTTCCGCGCCACGCTCATTCCTGGCACGTTCGCCGAGCGGCGAGCCAAATGTCCCTGTTAAAAGCGGGAGTTGCGCGAAACTACCCTTATCGCCGTATGATCGAGCCCGCCGCGGAAATGGCAGCCCGTTCTTGCGCGGCGTGCATCCTGCCCCGCGACGGCTACGTGACGGTAAGTCCGGCATCGGCGGCAGGCGCTGAAATTCAATGGATTGATGAGTATGAAAGTAGTTGCGGCGCTGGTCATGGCTGGCGTTTTGAGCGGGTGCGCGCTTCCCGGCGCCCAGCGCGTGAATCAGCAAAAGATCGAGTCGGATAACGTCGACGCCTTTTGCGCGCAGGCCTGGTCCGATACCCGGCTGGATCCCATCAGGTCGAAATTTCCGAACAAGCCGCAGGACGCGACCTTGGCGCAGTTGGCGGATCCCAGCCTGGCCACGCCCGCCGAGCAGCGGGCGATCAACGATTTCGACCCGGTCATGGCGCAGTGCTTCGACATGCGCCGCGCGTACCTGCAGGCGTATACGTCCGGCACCGTCGTCGCCACGTTCGATATCCTGAAAGCCGACAGCAAATCGCTCAGGGCGCAGCTCTGGGCCAAGAAGATCACCTTCGGCGACTACAACACGCGGGCCGCCCGACTGCTGACCGAATCGCAAAAGAACATGCAGGCAGAGCTGGAAAAGGCCCAGCAGATCGCCGCGCAGCAACAGGCGCAGCGCGACCAGAACATGCTGCTGATGATGCCTTACATGAACCCGCCCATTCCGCGCCCCACCATCACGGACTGCCACCGCTATGGCAATTCCGTGAACTGCGTCACCCGGTAGGACGCGCTCGATGCCTAGGCGCCGGGGCTGCTGTCCACGTACACCAG
Organism: Achromobacter sp.; assembly: GCA_032015805.1. Taxonomy (GTDB): domain Bacteria; phylum Pseudomonadota; class Gammaproteobacteria; order Burkholderiales; family Burkholderiaceae_B; genus Achromobacter. The sequence continues at coordinate 15,798 of DALZRX010000014.1, read as the reverse complement.
CCCCGCCGACGCCAGCTTTTCCCGCATGCCGTAGATATCCAGTCCCAGCTCTCCGGCGGCCAATCGCTTGCGTTTGTCCGCCTCGTTGCGCAGGCGCGCATCGCAGGCATCCGCCACTTCCGCCGCCCGCGCGCGCGGCACGACGCACACGCCGTCGTCGTCGGCGATGACGACATCCCCAGGCTGCACGAGCGCCCCCGCGCACACCACGGGCACGTTCACCGACCCCGGCGTGGCCTTGACCGTACCTTTTGCCGAAACGCATTTGGACCACACGGGAAACGCCATGCCCTTCAACGCCGACACGTCGCGGCAGCCGGCGTCGATGACCAGCCCTTGCACGCCGCGCGCGCGCATCGAGGTCGCCAGCAACTCGCCAAACATTCCGTCCTCGCTCGACGATGCGCAGCCCACAACGACAATGTCGCCCGGCCGGCACAGTTCGATGGCGACGTGCAGCATCCAGTTGTCGCCGGGTTGCGCAAGCACCGTGATCGCGCTGCCGGCGATGGATGCCCCGGCATAGATGGGGCGCATGTAAGGCTGCAGCAGACCGGTACGCTGCTGCGCCTCGTGCGCGGTGGCCACGCCGGCCGACGCCAGACGCGCGATGACCGTGCTGTCGGCGCGCTCTATGTTCCTGACCGCAATGCTCATGCCAGTTCTCCGGTGACTTGCGGGAACACGCGCTGGTAGCCCTCGGCGTACTTGATCTTCATGTTCGAATTGCGCGACGCCTGCACGCCGCGCTGCAATGCCACGCGGGTGTAGTACTCCCACAGGTGTTCCTGTGCGGCCATGGTTTCGAAGGCGCGGCGCTTCTGGTCCCAGACTTCCGATATATCAAGCAGCACTTCGGGCTTCCACTCGCACTGTTCGGGCTGATGCGGCTCAAACAGGAACACGGGCGGCGCGCCCAGCACGGCCTGCTCGGGATGGTGGCCGTGCGCTTGTGCGATCACGCGGGCTTCCTGCGCGACATGCGTGGCCAGCGGGTGGTCGAAGTTGTAGGGATCCTTCTGTGAATGCGTCAGCACGAACGCCGGCTGCAGTTCGCGATAGACGTCGACCAGTTCAAAGAGCGCCTCATCCGATACGCGCAGCGGATAGTCGCCACAATCCATGAAGCGGATGTCCGCGCCCAGGATATCGGCCGCAAGGCGCGCTTCGTCACGGCGGTCGGCTTTGACCTTTTCCAGCGTCATGCCAGGTTGCCTCCACAGCTTGGCGGATTCGCCGCGTTCGCCGAACGACAGGCAGACCACGGTCATCTTCCAGCCGCGCTTGGCGTACAGGGCGATCGCGCCGCCGGCACGCCAGACGAAGTCCGCGGAGTGCGCGCTGACGATCAGCCCGTTTTTTTGGCGTTCCATTTCAATTCCTCTATGCATGAAGGCCGGCCGGGAGCGCGCTGCGGCCCCGTGCCGGCGTGGGCGCGGGCTGCCTCAATCGGCCTTGATGCCCGCGTCCTGGATGACCTTGGTCCATTTGGTGGTTTCCGCCGCGACGAAATCGCGGAACTGGGGCGCGGTGCCTGGCGTGACGACGGCGCCCATCTCACCGAAGCGCTTTTTCACTTCGGGATCCTTCAGCGCGCTTTGCAGCGCGGCGTTCAGTTTCTCCGTGACGTCGGGCGGCAGGTCCTTGGGTCCAATCAGGCCCCACCACACCGTCGCCATCGCGCCCGGCAAGCCTTGCGAGACCACCGTGGGCACCTCGGGCAGCATGGCGGCCGGTTCATCGTCCAGCACGGCCAGCGCGCGCAGCTTGCCGGCCTTGACGTGGGAAACGACTTCCAACGGGTTGATCGACATGAACGAGATCCGCTGACCCAACAAGTCCGTGACTGCCGGCGAGCCGCCCTTGTACGGCACGTGCAGCGCCTTCATGCCGCTCTCGCGCTTGAGCAGTTCGCTGGCCAGATGGCCCGAACTGCCGTTGCCGGCGGACGCGTAGGTGAGCTTGTCGGGATGGCTGCGGCCGTAGTCCGTCAGGTCCTTCAACGTCTTGAACGACGATTCGACGGGAACCACGACGGCCAGCGGCGCGTAGCCGATCGCGCCCACCGGCGTGAAGTCGTGCCTCGGGTCAAAGGTCAGCTTGGAGAACAGCGCGCCGTTGGCGGCCAGGGTGTTGGAGGCGGTCAGCAGCGTGTAGCCGTCTGACGGCGCACGCGCCACCGCGTCCATGCCGATGTTGGTGGCGGCGCCCGGGCGGTTGTCGACGATGATGGTCTGCTTCAGGGCGTCGCCCATTTTCTGGCTGACCAGCCGGGTGACGATATCCACGCCACCGCCGGCGGCATAGGGCACGACGATGCGGATCGGCTTGTCGGGATAGCTGGACTGCGCGGCGGCCGGCAGGGGCGCCATCATGGCGGCGATCAGTGCGCCCACGCCTGCGGCGGCGGCAAAGGTGCGGCGGGGCCGGAAGGGCACGTAAGCCTTCATGGTTGTCTCCTGTGTCGTTATACGTGTTGGTATCACCGCATGATGCGCGGCGTACACTCATACCGTCCAATACCGTTTTTCACGACAATCTATTTGCTTTCCAAATCGATATGGATTTCCGCCAACTGCGCTACTTCGTTGCCGTCGCCGAGGAATTGAGCTTCAGCCAGGCCGCACGCCGCCTGCATGTCAGCCAACCTCCGCTCAGCCTGCAGATCAAGGCACTCGAGGAAGAACTGGGATCGCCGCTGCTGACACGCACCAGCCGGAGCGTCGAACTGACGCAGGCAGGCGCGCTGTTCCTGGATCAGGCGCGCCGCGCGCTGGCGCATCTGGAGCGCGCCGGCGAGGTCGTTCGGCAGTCGGCGCTGGGCGAGACGGGCGAGATCCGCGTGGCGTTCACGGCGTCGGTGCCGATGTTCGACGCTTTTCCCCGCATCGTGCACGCCTTCCGCACGGACTTTCCCGGGGTGGGCGTGGACCTGAGCCACCAATCCACCGGCCAGCAACTGCGCGCGCTGGCCGCCAAGGACATCGATGTGGGATTCCTGCGGCCATCGATCCTGTTCGTTCCTCCGCCCAACATCGCGACGCAGCCCTTGTGGACGGACCGCCTGATGGTCGCGATGCCAGAACCGCACCCGCTCGCGCGGCGCAGCACGCCGCTGGCGATGGCGGAACTGGCGGACGAGTCCTTCATCCTGTTTCCGCGCGGCCTGGGCTGCGGACTGTTCGACCACGTCAGCGTGCTGGCCAACCGCGCGGGCTTTGCGCCGCAGGTGGGCCAGGAGGCGCGCGAAGGCGCGACCATCATCGGCCTCGTGGCGGCGGGCATGGGCATTTCCATCCTGCCCGACACCTACATGAAGACCGGCATCCCCGGTGTGGCCTATCGCGAACTGGATACACCAGACGCCCAAAGCCAGGTGCTGCTGGCGTATCGTTCCGAGGACGGCTCCCCACTGGTGCAGCGGTTCCGAGAGACCGCGCAGACCGCGCAGTAACCGGCACCAGGCGGGTCGCGGTCGACTTTGATAGGTCCGCGCCATGACATTCCGCCTCTTCGCGCTTACCCTTTTCGCCATACTGGCCTTTGCCGGCAATTCACTGCTGTGCCGACTGGCGCTCAAGCAGACCGCCATCGATCCCACCACCTTTGTTGCCATCCGCATCGTGTCAGGCGCCGTGATGCTGTGGCTGGTGCTGGCGCTGCGCAGGCAGTCCCCCCGCCTGGAGGGGACTTGGGCGGGCGCTTTGGCCCTGCTGGCCTACGCGCTCGCGTTTTCGTACGCGTACACGCAAATTCCCGCCGGCACGGGCGCGTTGCTGCTGTTCGGGGCGATCCAGATCAGCATGATCCTGTATGGCCTGACCATCGGCGAGCGACTGACAGCGGCGCAGTGCGCCGGCATTGCGCTGGCAATAGCCGGACTTGTGGCGCTGATGCTGCCCAGCGCGGGCGCCCCGCCTGCGTTCTACGGATTTCTGATGATCCTGTCGGGCGTGGCGTGGAGCATTTATTCGCTGCTGGGCCGCAGCGCAATAAATCCGGCCGCCGCAACTGCCGGAAACTTCATCCGTGCGGCGCCGGTCGCGCTGGCGTTGCTGCTTGCACAATATCTTGCATCGGATGTCCGGGCCGACACGCCCGGCGCGGTCTACGCGATGGCCTCGGGCGCGGTGACGTCCGGGTTGGGCTATATCCTCTGGTACGCCGCGCTGAAACAGTTGAACGTGACGCGGGCCGCGACCGTGCAGCTCAGCGTGCCGGTGCTGGCGGCGTTCGGCGGCACGTTGTTCCTGGACGAGCCGCTGACCGCCCTGCTGGTGGCCGCGTCGGTGTTGGTGCTGGCGGGCGTTTCGCTGGTGATTCTGAACAAGCGTCCCGGCTGAATGTTGAGCGCTGCGGCGAAGGACGCTTGTTTCGCCGCAAACCGGACGAAATTCCAAATCGCCGCGCAAAAAAAAATCGCCAAAACGGGCGATCCAAAAAAAATGCGGGCCACTCCGGCAAGCAGCCCGCAAACCCAATCCCGCACCGGGACGGATACTCAAATTCAGAAAATCACACGCTGTCCAACGCGGACCGATCCACGCTGGCCGCCGCCGACGCCGCGTCCTTCATCTCTTCGATGAAGACCGGCGCGCACAGCCCGGCGACCACGGCCGCGAGGTCCGGATCGATGTCGTCATAGGCGTGGCGCCCGGCCAGCATGTTGAGCGAGCCGATCACACGGCCTTCGTGCCGAACCGGAATGTTGAACGCCGACTGCAGCCCGCGCTCGATCAGCATCGGCGCCTCGGAGAACACGGTGCGCACGTCGTCTTCGTTGCTGGCGACATACAGGCGCCCTTCTTCCAGCACCAACCGGGACCACGGGCCGTTGCCGGTGGCCTTGAAGCCGCCAAGCGGACTGATGCTCTCATTCGAGGTATGCAGGCGCTTCATCAGCCGGTGGTCCTGCAGGTACAGCAGCGCGGTGAACAGCTTGTGCCCGAAGCACGCTTGAAGCAGCTCGGAAATCACGGCCCACTGCGCCTGCCGATCCAAGGCCAACGCCAATCCGCGCGCGTGCCCGGCCAGGGGCCGGAATGCGGAAGCCTTCATGCGTTGATCTCCTCAAGCACGACGCCACGCGTGTTCTTGCCGTAGAACAGGATGCCCAGGCCACCCACCAGCAGGATGGCGGTCATCATGGCAAACACGCCTGCAAAGCCCAGCACCGGGTACGCCACGCCGACGATGGTCGGCGACGCAATGGAGCCGATGCGGGCGAAGGCGGAGGCCGCGCCCATGCCGGTCGCGCGGATCGACGTCGGGTAGATCTCGGCGGTGTACGTGTACTGGCCGGCGATTACGCCGTTCATGCCGAAGGACAGCAGCATGCTCAGCATGATGATCTGGTGCTCACCGCTGGCCAGCGCCAGGCCCAGCGCGGACAGGCACGACAGCAGCATGTAGGCCAGGATGGTGTACTTGCGGCCGATCTTGTCGTTGAAGTAGGCCGCCGAGAAGTAGCCCGGAATCTGAGCCAGGTAGATCAGGATGGTGTACGAGAAGCTCTTGGTGATGGTGAAACCGCGCTCGACCAGCAGGCTGGGAATCCACACCAGGAAGGCGTAGTAGCAGAACAGCACGGTGATCCAGAACACCCAGACCAGCACGGTCGTGCCCAGATACTGCTGCGAGAACAGCGACGCCAGCTTGGCCATGGCGGTCTGCTGCGGAGCGGCGGTCGCCGTGGCCTTGCGCGTGGCGACAGGCTTGGGCAGCGGGCGGCCCGTGCTTTTCAGCACTTCGGCTTCGATGGCTTCGCAGATGCGGTTCGCTTCGGCCGTCTGTCCGGTGTGTTCCAGCCAGCGGGGCGACTCAAACAGCGACTTGCGCCACCACAGCAGGAAGATCACGGGCACGGAGGCGATGATCATGATCCAGCGCCAGCCGTCTTCGCTCATCGGCACAATGAAGTAACCCAGCAGCGCCGACATCACAAAGCCGAACGAGAAGAAGCCCGCCAGCGCGCCGGTGAAACGGCCGCGGTACTTGCTGCTGACGAATTCGGCCAGGTACGGCGCGATGATGGCGCCCTCGGCGCCCATGCCGATGCCCGCGATCATGCGCAGGATGTAGAACTCGTGGTAGTTGCGCGCAAAGGCGTTGAAGAACGTGGCCACGCAGAACAGCAGCAGCGCCCACATCATGATCTTCTTGCGGCCGTAGCGATCGCCCAGGATGCCCGAGAACAGCGCGCCGACCAGGAAGCCGACGTAGGTGCTGCTGGCGATCCAGCCGATTTCACCCGTGGTCAGGCCCCATTGCGTGCGCAGCGAGGGGATGATGAAGGCGATGATGCCGGCGTCCAGTGCTTCGAAGGCGAGCCCTAGGCCGCCAATCATCAGCAGCCGGAAATGAAAGCTGCTGAAGGGCAACCGCTCCAGGCGGTCGGAAACGGAAAACATGGTGGGGAAGTTCCGGAGTAAAGAAGAAGGAAAACGTCAGCAGGCGTTCTTATGCAGCAGGCCGCGGTTCATGATCAGCTTGATCGAGTCGGGCTTGGTGAGCAGTTCGATGTTGTCCAGCGGATTGCCATCGATCAGCAGCAGGTCGGCATAGGCGCCTTCGCACACTTCGCCAAGCAGCCCTTCCTGGTTGAGGATCTCGGCGCCAATCAGCGTGGCCTGCTGGATGACCTTGGCATTGCCCAGCACGCGGCTGCGCAGCACCAGTTCGTCGGACTGCATGTAGTGGGTTTCGCCGAGCAGGTCGCTGCCGTAGCCCATCTTCACGCCGACTTCGTCCAGGATTTCCAGCGCGGTCAGGCCTTGCGTGCGCACGGTGGCGATCTTCTTGACCGAATCCAGCGGCAGGCCGTAGCGCTCGCCGTCGTTGGCCAGGCCTTCGTACGTGATCAGCGTGGGCACCATGTAGGCGCCGTGTTCCTTCATCACCTGGGCTGCCTCGTGATCGACGAGGTTGCCGTGCTCGATGGTGCGCACGCCGCAGCGCACGGCGCGCGTGATGGCGCGCGGCGTGTAGGCGTGGGCCATCACGTAGGTGTTGGCGTTGCTGGCCTCTTCGACGATGGCAATCAGCTCGGCTTCGGAGAAGCCCAGGTTCTGGATGGGATCGTTGGGCGAGGCCACGCCGCCAGAGGCCATGACCTTGATCTGCGTGGCGCCCTTGAGGATTTCCTCGCGCACGGCAAGACGGCAGTTGTCGACGCCGTCGACCACGCGGCCGATGTTGCCGATCTTGACCGAGCACGGGCACGGATCGAGCTCATCGTTGCGCTGGCGGAAGTCGCCATGGCCGCCCGTCTGCGAGAGGGCCTTGCCCGAGCAGAAGAGGCGCGGGCCGTCGACCGTGCCGTCCAGCACGGCCTGCGCCAGCGCCCAGTCGGCGCCGCCGGCATCGCGCACCGACGTGAAGCCGCGATCCAGCATGCCTTGCATGATGGGCAGCGCGCGCAGCAGCGCCAGCGCGTTGGGCAGGGCCGCCACGCGGCCCAGGTTGAACGACGACGCCACCACGTGCACGTGGCAGTCGATCATGCCGGGCATCAGGGTCATGCCCTTGGCATCCACCACCTGCGCATCCGCGGGGGCCGAGTCATCGGCGCCGATGCGGGTGATCACGCCATCCTCGACCAGCACGGTCGCGGCGGCTTCGAGGGCCAGGGTTCGGGTATTGAGGATCCTGCAATTCTTGATGACAACCGGCTTCATAATCGACCACGTAAACAGTTCAAAACGCCGGAAAATAACGGCATGCCGAACTCTACCGGTACAATTCGGGGGTCCGATACCGGGTCTCCCCCTATGCGTTCGACACAAAATCGAACAGCCTTATGAGCTTTACTCATACCCCCCTATGAGACGTCGCTGCCCCACCCTTTCCGAGTTGAACGCGTTCTCCGCAGCGGCCCGGCACCTGTCGTTCTCGAAGGCGGGCAAGGAACTGTTCGTCACGCAAAGCGCCATCAGCCGGCACATCGCCACGCTGGAAAGCTATCTGGGGCATGCGCTGTTCATCCGGGGCACCAACGGGCTGCAGCTCACCCGCATGGGGGCCACGTACCTGAGCCTGATCCGCCCCGCCCTGCACACACTGGAAAGCGCCACGTCTCAGGTCATGGCGACGCAACAGTCGGCAAAGTCCTTGAATGTCTCGGCGGCACCCACCTTTGCGGCGCAATGGCTGTTCCCGCGCCTGAAGACGTTTCGCGAGGTCAATCCGGATATATCGATCAACTTCGTGCGCTACAGCGTCGCGGACTATAAAAGCACCGAACTGGATTTCGACGCATCGATTCAGTATGGATACGGCGATTGGCCAGACGGCAACGCAAAGTACCTGACCGGCCGCGAAACCCGGCTGGTGTGTTCCAAGGAATATCTGGCGCAGCATCCGGTCGGCAGCCTGGAAGACATCAAGCAGTGCACGTTGCTGCAGCACATCGAGATTCCGCTGTCGTGGGAATACTGGTTTTCGACGTACCTGGGCGATTATGACCGCGCCCGTTTCGGGCCGGGTTTCAACCTGTTTTCGATGATCATCCAGGCGGCGTCGTCGGGCTTTGGCGTGGCGTTGATGCCGCACTGCCTGATCGAAAAGGAGCTGGCCACGGGTCAACTGGTGGACATATTCGACCGCACGTTCGAAAGCCCGCTTGGCTATTACCTGTGCGCGCCCAACTGGCGCAGCAACATGGAAAGCTACGATCGGCTGAGCCAGTGGCTGTCGCACGAGAGTTTTGTTGATGGGGAAGGCATGGGCGCGCCCCGCAAAGGTCCCTGCGCGCCGGAATGCCCGTACTGCGCAGCAGCGGCATAGCGGGCAGCGCTGCCGGGACGTCCCCGCCCCGGACGGCCTTTCCCGGGCGGCCTATCCCGGGCGGCCCTATCCCGGGAAGCCCTGCCCGGGCGGCCCCACCCGCCTGCTTCACCCCAGCTTCGCGCAGGCCCGCTTGATGCGGGCGCAGCCCTCTTCCAACTGGTCCATCGACGCCGCGTACGAGATCCGGAAGAACGGCGAGACGCCATACGCCGCGCCTTGCAGCACCGCCAGGTTCTCCTCGTCCAGCAGATACATGATGAAGTCCTCGTCGGTCAGTAGCTGCTTGCCGGCGGGCGTGGTCCTGCCCAGCAGCCCTTCGCACGACGGAAACACATAGAACGCGCCCTCGGGCACGTGGCAGGTGATGCCGTCGATCCGGTTCAGACTGGCGACGATCATGTCGCGGCGGGTCTGGAAGATGCGCGTGCGCTCCGCAATGAAGTCCTGCGGTCCCGACAGCGCTTCCTGAGCGGCCGCCTGGCTGATCGAGGAAGGATTGGACGTGCTCTGGGACTGGAGCTTGGTCATTGCCTTGATCAATTCGGCCGGCGCGGCGCCGTAGCCGATGCGCCAACCCGTCATTGCATACGCCTTGGACACGCCGTTGATGGTGAGGGTGCGCGCCTTGAGATCGGGCGCCACCTGCGCCATGGTGGCGAACTGCCGGCCGTCATAGAGGATGTGCTCGTAGATGTCGTCCGTCATCAACCAGACATGCGGATGGCGCCGCAGCACCTCGGCCAGGGCTTGAAGTTCTTCGCGCGAATAGGCCGCACCGCTTGGGTTGTTGGGGCCGTTCAGGATCACCCAGCGCGTGCGCGGTGTGATCACCCGGTCCAGGTCGGCGGGCTGCAGCTTGAATCCCTGCGCGGGCGGGCAGGCCACGAAGACCGGCGTGCCGCCGGCCAGCAGCACGATGTCGGGGTACGACACCCAATACGGCGTGGGCACGATCACCTCGTCGCCCTCTTCCACCGTGGCGAGCAGCGCGTTGAAGATGATCTGCTTGCCGCCGTTGCCGACGATGATTTCGCTGGCGGCGTAGTCCAGACCGTTGTCGCGGCGGAACTTGTCGCGGACGGCGGCCTTGAGGTCGGGCGTGCCGCCCACGTCGGTGTACTTGGTGCGCGACTGGGCCATCGCGCGCACGACGGCCTGCGTGACGTTGTCAGGCGTGTCGAAGTCGGGCTCGCCGGCTGTCAGCGCGACGATGTCGCGGCCGGTGGCGCGCAGTTCGCGCGCACGCTGGCCGGCCATGGAACTGGGCGAAGGTTTGATGCGCTGGATGCGCGCGGCGGTCTGGATCATGAAGGGTCCTGGGAGTTGCAGGTCGGAAGCGTTCGGGCAGGGTCAGGCCGGCGTCACTGCCGCCATTCCCGCAGGTAATCAAGAAAGATCCGGTCCACGCGCGCCTCGTTGCCGTCCGAATGTCCCGCCGAATGCGGCGTGACGATGACATTGGGCAGCAGCCACAGCGGCGACGCGGCATCCAGCGGTTCGTGTTCGAACACGTCCAGATACGCACCGCCAAGCGTGTTTGTGCGCAGGGCTTCGATCAGGTCGGCTTCCGCGACAACCTCGCCACGCGCCACATTGACCAGCCGGGCACGCGGCGCCATGGCGGCCAGCACCCGGGCGTTCACGAGGCCGCGCGTTCGATCGCTCAAGGGGCACGCCAGCACCAGCCAGTCGGCGCGGCCGGCAATGCGGGGCAGGTCTTCGAATGCGTGCGTTTCCACGCCGTCCGCGGCTGGCGCGGCGGCGCTGCGCACGGCGATGACGTTCAGGCCCAGCATCCGCAGGTACCCTGCCAGCTCCCTGCCGATTGGCCCCCATCCCACGATCACGGCGGTCTGCCCCGCCAGGTCGCGCGGCAGCAGGCCGCCGATCAGCGGTGTCCATGTCTGCGCGCGCTGCGCGTCAAAGAGGCGCGGAAACTCGCGTGCCAGAGCAAGGATGCCGGCCAGCGCGGTCTGGGCGACGACCTGCGCATTGGCGCCGGACGAGGTGGTGACACGCACGCCGCGCGTCTTGAGTTCGCCAAAGATCGGCCGGTCCGCGCCTGCCGAATGCACGTGTACCCACGCCAGCTTCGGCGACTGGCGCAGCGTGGCGTAAAACGCCTCCAGGGGTTCCAGGACGCGGTGCTTGGTCGACAATCCGGTCACGTCGCGCGAGATGAACGCGACGTCCACGTCGGCGGGTTCTCGGCCGTGCGTCTGCGCCGCGATGACGGGCTCGAATGCGCGGCCGTTCAATGCTTGCGAGACGTCGCCGCCGATCCGCTCCAGCGTCGCGCCGGACATGAGAATGCGCAGAGGTCTTTGTTGTGTCGTCATGTGAAGCGCTCAGGTTCGGAAGGACGGGTCCATGCGGTCCAGCTTGCGCAGCAGCGCAGGCCACTCCATGACGCCGTAGGGCCGCCGCGTGCCGGGCTGGTAGTTTTTCCAGGTTTCCTGAAGCACGGGCTCGGCGACGCGGGCGAGCGGGGAGTTGGCGGCCATGGCGGCAAGCTGCGAGCGGCACGCCAGTTCCAATCGATGCATCCAGTTGAAGGCTTCGCCCACGCTGTTGCCTACCGTCAGCGCACCGTGATTGCGCAGGATCAGCGCTTCGCCGTTGCCCAGATCCGCGATCAGGGATTCCTGTTCCGCCGGGTCCAGCACGACGCCCTGGTAGTCGTGATAGCCGATCTTCCAGAAGCGCATCGCGGTCTGCGTGAGGGGCAGCAGGCCGCATTCCAGTGCGGAGACAGCCATGGACGCCCAGCTATGCGTGTGGATCACGCAGGCCACCTCGGGGCGCGCGGCGTGGATCGCGCTGTGAATCACGTATCCGGCCTTGTTGACCCCGTAGCCAAGCTCGCCAAAATCGGGCTTGGACAGCACCGCGCCGGCATGGTCCACCTTGATCAGGCTGGACGCGGTGATTTCCTCGTACATCATGCCGTAGGCGTTGATGAGAAACGCCCCGTCTTCGCCGGGCACGCGCGCCGAGATGTGATTGGCCATCATGTCGGACATGCCGTACAGATTCACCAGGCGGTAGCAGGCGGCCAGGTCAACCCGCGCCTGCCACTCCGCGGCGGAACACCGGTCCCGCATCGACTCGACCTGCAATACGCCTGCACTGCTCATTTCCCTTTGCTCCCTATCGCATGCGATGACGGCGGCGCGTGGCGCCACGACGAAGAAATTCTAGGGCGTCGCTTTCTTCACTACAAATTGTTGGTTTTTGCTTATTATTCGTTTTATCCAATATATGAAGCGGCGCGGACGCATGACGACCAAACGCAGCATCACCCTGCGGCACTTCCGCAGTTTTGTGGCGGTGGCCAACACCGGCTCCTTCACCGTGGCCGCGTCGCAGCTCTTTTTGACCCAGTCTTCGCTGACCGCAACGATCCAGCAGTTTGAAGACGCGGTGGGCGTCAAACTGTTTGACCGCAGCACACGGCGCGTGGCGATGACGCCGGAGGCCGCCCGTTTCAAGGCCGAGGCCGAGCGCATCCTGAGCCAGTTCGACGGCGCGCTGAGCGACCTGGAGGCGCTGTCTCAGGGCCGGCAGGGGCACGTGCGGATCGCGGTGGTGGCGTCCGTGACCAACTACTTCCTGGGCGACGCGATCGCGGCGTTTCGCCAGGCCTATCCCAAGATCACGTTTTCGTTGCACGACGCAGGGTCGGAACTCGTCGAGAAGATGATCGCCAATGGCGACATCGACTTCGCGATATCGACGTCGCACCATGGCTTTGAGGAATTGGTCTACACGCCGCTCTTCGAAGACCGCTACGGCGTAATCTGCGCGGCGTCGTATCCGTACGCGCAGGGAACGCGGCCGTTGAAATGGGCCGACCTGGACCCGGCGGAGTACGTGGGCTTTACCGAGGACACCGGCATCGGCGTGTTCCTGCGCGCACACGCAGGCAAGCCGGGATTTTTCGAGCAGCAGCACGACGAAGTCTCGCGGACGTCGTCACTGCACGCCGTGCTGCGCGGCGGCGGGCGTTATTCCATCCTCCCGGCGCTGGCCGCCAGTTCCATTGCCCCCCCACAGGCACGCGGCAGCGCGCCGGGGCCGTTCGTGTTCCGCGAACTGAGCTCGCCCCGGCTGTCGCGCGAAGTCTGCCTGATCACGCGGCGCCTGCGGTCCCTGTCCGCGAGCTCCGAGCTGTTCCTGCAATACATGCGGGACGTCATCAACGAGAAGCCCGTGCCGGCGGGGGTGAAGGTGCTGGGTCGCAGCGCGAGGAAGGCGCAGGGGCCTGCCGGCGCCTGACACCGACGCCACCCCCCTACTGCACGGCGATCTTCGCTTCCTTTACCAGCCTGCCCCACTTGGCGCGTTCGGCTTCGATATGCGCGGTGAAATCCTGCGGCGATCCGCCCGTCGCTTGTGCCCCCAGTTCAGTGAGCTTCTTGCGCACGCCCGCGTCGGCCAGAATGGCGTTGAGCTCCTTGTTGAGCCGGTCCACCACCGGCTGCGGCGTGCCCGCAGGCACCACCACGCCGGTCCAGGACAGGGACTCATATCCTTTGAGTCCCGCCTCCGTCAACGGTGGCACGCCCGGCAACACGGACAGCGGCGTGGTGCTGGTGACGGCCAGCGCCCTGACCTTGCCCGATTGCGCCAGCGGCACGGCCGATGGGGCGTTGTCGAAGATCATGTTGATCTGGCCGCCCACCAGATCCACCAGCGCCTGGCCGCTTCCCTTGTAGGGAACGTGCATCAGGTCCACGCCCGCCATGTTCTTGAACAGCTCGCCCGAAAGGTGCGTGGAGCTGCCCGAGCCGGACGAGGCGAAGGAATACTTGCCGGGATTGGCCTTGGCCAGCTTGATCAGGTCGTCCACGCTGGACACCGGCATGTCGTTGTTCACGATCAGCACGTTGCTGATGGACGCGGTATACGCCACCGGCTTCAGGTCGCGGTCCGCCTTGTAGCCGGGGTTGTTGTACAGAAATTCATTGATGGCCAGGATGCCCGTGGTGCCGAAGAGCAGCGTCTGGCCGTCGGGCGCGGACTTGGCCACCATGGCTGCACCGATGTTGCCGCCCGCGCCGGAGCGGTTCTCGACGACCACCGGTTGCTTGAGCGCAACTGCCAGCCGCTCGGCCAGCAGCCGTCCGATCACGTCCGTCGACCCGCCCGGTGCGAAGGGCACGACCAGCGTGACCGGACCTTTCGGATAGGCCGCGGTGTCAGCAATTGACGCCGCGGACACGCAGGACAGCACAGCCAGCGCCGCGCCGGCCAGTTTCCACTTTCCCATTTTTTTTCCCCTTGATTATCGGGTTGCCGGTGAAGCAACCCCGCCGATCATAGGGAGCGGATTCCAGCGCCACAAATGAGAAATTCTGGGGAATTAATCGCCGCAACCAATATATTGGGGATTGCCCGGATGCTCGCGCGCGTCACGCGCGGGCGCCCCGCAGCAGCTTGCCCGGGAGCTCGCCCGTGGCCTCCCCGCGCTCGAAGATCGGCAGCCCATTGACCAGCGTTGCCGCATAGCCGTCGGCGCGCTGCACCAGCCTGCGCCCGCCCCCGGGCAGGTCGAACACCATTTCCGGGCAGTGCACTTTCAGCGCGTCCGGATCGATGATGTTGACGTCGGCCTTGTAGCCGGGCTTCAGCAGTCCGCGGTCCTGCAGGCCATACACCATGGCTGTGTCGCGGGTCTGGCGGCGCACGACGTGCTCCAGCGGCAGCAGCGGGCCGCGGCGCCGGTCGCGCGTCCAGTGGCTAAGCATGAAGGTCGGCATGCTGACGTCGCAGATATAGCCGCAATGCGCGCCGCCATCCGACAGGCTGTTGACGGTGTTGGCGTGCTGCATCAACTGGTGCAGGTGGTCGAGATTCTCGTAGGAATAGTTGAACGATGGGTAGTACAGGATGGCCCGGCCGTCGTTCTCCAGCATCAGGTCATACACCAGTTCCAGCGGTGGCCGACCGGTGCGAGCCGCCATGGCCGCCACGCTGTCTTCGGGCAACGGCTCGTAGTCGGGGTCCTGGCCCAACCGGTAGATCTTGTGAAAGCTGCTGAACAGGGTCTCGGCCCGGCGGTCCAGCAGGCCACGCTGCTCGCTCATGATCTGCTGGCGAACCTGCGGGTCGAGCAGCCGCAGGCGCTTTTCGGCCAGGGGAAGCGAGTGCAACGCCTGATAGGTCGGGTGGGCGATGAAGGGATGCAACGAACTCTGCCAGGAGAACAGGATGCCCAGCGGCCGGCCGCTGATGCCGGCCATGAGCGGCACACCCTCGTCGCGCGCCTTGTCCAGGGTGCGCACGATCTGTTTCCAGACGTCGGGCGCGCCATCGGTCTGCTGCAGGTTGAACAGCACCGGCAGGCGATTGTGGCGCGCCAGTTGTTCCAGCCAGGGGATCTCGCCCTCCATGGCGGGATGATTGGCCGTCATCTGGAACACGCCATGGCCAACCTCGCCCATGACGGAGCCGAGCGCGCTGATCTCTTCACCGGTGGCGAACGTGCCGGGCGGATATTTGCGCTCGTCGTACTTGTGCAGGAACGTGCGCGATGTGGAAAACCCGACCGCGCCCGCCTGCAGGGCCGCGCGCACGACCTCGCGCATGGCCAGCAGGTCGGTGGGCGAGGCCTCGTCGTGATGGATGGCGCGATCGCCCATCACGTACGCGCGTACCGCGCTGTGGGGTATCTGGGCCCCGATATCCAGGGCCTTGGGCCGCCGGTCCAGCGCGTCCAGGTATTCGGGAAAGGTCTCCCAGTCCCATTCGATGCCTTCTGACAGCACCGAACCCGGAATGTCCTCGACGCCCTCCATCACCTTGATCAGCCACTCGCGCCGGTCCGGCTTGACCGGTGCGAAGCCGACCCCACAGTTGCCCATGATCGCGGTCGTGACGCCATGCCACGTGGAGGGGCTGAGGTAGGGGTCCCATGTCGCCTGGCCGTCGTAATGGGTGTGTATGTCCACCCAACCCGGCGTGACCAGGGCGCCCGCCGCGTCGATCTCGCGCCGCCCCGGCCCTGCC
>DALZRX010000013.1:0-26742 GCA_032015805.1 Achromobacter sp. | reverse complement strand
GCCACCCGCGCGACTGGCATCGCCTGCAGCTTCTCAAGCCGCGCGACATCCCCGCGCCGCCGGGCGGCATGCTGCGAGCCGCGCTGGTGCTGCGCGACAACCTGCGTTTTCGCCGGACGTTCGAGCGCGCCTACCTGTTTGGCATCTCGAGCGCGCGCCGCGACATCCTGATCGCGAATGCCTACTTCTTTCCCGGCGTGCGCTTTCGCCGCGCGCTGGCCAAGGCCGCCGCCCGTGGCGTGCGCGTGCGGCTGCTGCTGCAAGGCAAGGTCGAGTACCGGATGCAGTATCACGCCACCCGTTCGCTGTACGACAAGCTTTTGCGTGACGGCATCGAGATCTACGAATACATGCCGAGCTACCTGCATGCGAAGGTCGCGGTGATCGACAACGTCGCCACCGTGGGCTCGTCGAACCTGGACCCCTTCAGCCTGCTGCTGGCTCGCGAGGCCAATGTCGTGGTCGACAACCAGCCGTTCGCCTGGGACCTGCAGGAACGCCTGGAAACCGCCATTCGCGAGGGCGGTCGATTCATCCGGCCGCTGGATTATCAGCGGCGGGGATTCCTGCGCCGGTGGATCGATGCGGCGTCGTACACGCTGCTGCGGATCGGCGTGGCGTTTACGGGGACGTCGGATAAGTACTGAGCGCGGGCGCCCGGCGGCGCGGCAGTAAACTATCCGTTTGGGAGGCCACCCTCCGATCAGGCATAACGCAATGAGTATTCTCGTCACCGGAGGCGCCGGGTTCATCGGATCCAACTTCGTGCTGGATTGGCTGGCGCATAGCGATGAGACGGTCATCAATCTGGACAAGCTGACCTACGCCGGCAACCCTGCCAATCTCGGCGGCTTGGAACGCGACGCGCGCCATGTCCTGATCGTTGCGGATATCTCCGACACGCATCGGGTCACCGATGTGCTGCGCGAACATCGTCCCCGGGCTATCGTCAATTTCGCGGCCGAAACCCACGTGGATCGCTCGATCGCCGGCGCCGGAAATTTCGTCAGAACCAACGTCGGCGGCACCTTTGGCCTTCTGGAAGCCGCTAGAACTTTTTGGAGCGACCTGGACGGCGCCGAACGCGAGGCGTTCCGCTTCCTGCACGTCTCGACCGACGAGGTCTACGGCTCGCTCGCGCCGTCCGATCCGGGCTTCACCGAAGCCAGCCCCTACCAGCCCAACAATCCTTACGCCGCCAGCAAGGCGGGAGGCGACCACCTGGTTCGTGCGTGGGCCCAGACCTATGGATTGCCGGTGCTCATGACGCACTGCTCCAACAATTTCGGACCCCGGCAGTTTCCCGAAAAGCTGATTCCCCTGATGATCCACCACGCACTGGCGGGCAAGCCGCTGCCTGTGTATGGAGATGGCTTGCACGCGCGCGACTGGCTTTACGTCGCGGATCACTGCGACGGCTTGCGCAAAGTGCTGGAAAGAGGGCGGCCCGGGGAAACCTACAACCTGGGCGCGGGAAATGAACGCACTACGCTGGACGTCGTGATCGCGGTGTGCGCTTTGCTCGATGGGGTGTGTCCCCGGCAGGATGGCCGAGCCTACAGCGACCTGATCACGTTGGTCGCCGACAGGCCTGGCCATGACCGCCGATACGCCATCGATTCCCGAAAGGCGCACGAAGCGTTGGGCTGGCAGCCGGCAGAGACCTTTTCCTCGGGCCTGGAAAAGACGGTCCGGTGGTACCTGGAGCACCCGCAATGGCTGCGCGAGGCGGGGGTCCGCTTTCAAGCTCCAGAAGGGGATGTGCCATGACGGCAACGGGCGGACGCAAGGGAATCATCCTGGCGGGCGGATCGGGAACGCGGCTGCATCCCGCGACCTTGGCGGTGAGCAAGCAGCTCATGCCCGTGTACGACAAACCCATGATCTATTACCCGCTGTCCACGCTCATGCTGGCCGGCATCCGCGAGATCCTCATCATCTCGACCCCCGACGACCTTCCGCGGTTCCAGCAACTGCTGGGCGATGGCGGGCAGTGGGGATTGTCGCTGCACTATGCGGTGCAGCCCGCGCCGGAGGGCCTGGCGCAGGCGTTCCTCATCGGGGCGGACTTCATCGGGCAGGCGCCTTGCGCGCTGGTGCTGGGCGACAACCTCTTCTACGGGCATGACTTCCCCCAATTGCTCGCTGCCGCAATGGCGCGGCAGGAGGGCGCGACCATTTTTGCCTATCATGTGCAGGATCCCTCCCGCTATGGCGTGGTCGAGTTTGACGCGCATGGCAATGCGCTGCGTATCGAGGAAAAGCCCCGGGCGCCCAAGTCGAACTACGCAGTGACGGGGCTTTATTTCTACGACCATCGCGTGACCGAGCTGGCGCGCGGTATTCGCCCGTCGGCGCGCAACGAGCTGGAGATCACCGATCTGAATCAGGCCTACCTCGAATTGGGCGCGCTCAACGTCGAGATCATGGGACGGGGGCATGCATGGCTCGATACCGGCACGCATGACAGCCTGCTCGATGCATCGCAGTTCATTGCGACGCTTGAACGCAGGCAGGGTCTGAAAGTGGCCTGTCCCGAGGAGATCGCTTATCGCAAGCAATGGATCGGCGCGGCGCAACTGGAAGCGCTGGCCCGGCCGCTGGTCAAGAGCGGATATGGCCAGTACTTGATGAACCTGCTTACCCGGCTGCCCCATTGATGCGCGTGACACCCTTATCCTTGCCAGAAGTCTTGTGCATCGATCCCATCGTGCATCAGGACGCCCGCGGCTATTTTGTCGAGACCTACCTTCAATCGGCCTTCGATGCGGCGGTGGGCCGTCCGGTTCGTTTTGTGCAGGACAACCAGTCACACTCGCGGCGTCATGTCGTTCGCGGCCTGCATTACCAGACGCTGCAACCACAGGGAAAGCTGGTGCGCGTCACCGAGGGCGAAGTCTTCGACGTGTCCGTCGATATGCGCGAGGGATCCGCCACCTTCGGACAATGGACGGCCGAAATCCTGTCCGCGGACAACCAGCGCCAGCTATGGGTGCCCGAGGGGTTTGCCCACGGATTTCTGGTGTTGTCCGAGCATGCCAACGTGGTCTACAAGACGACGGCGCCGTATTTGCCGGCGCACCAGCATTGCGTGATGTGGAACGACCCGGCGCTTGCCATTCCCTGGCCGCTGCAAGCCGACCCGATACTTTCGGACAATGACCGACGGGGTGCCGCCCTGTCGCAAGCGCCACGGATCGCGCTGACCTAGCGAGCCAATCAGGTGCGGCGTCTTGATCCGACCAGTCCGAGGGCCAGCGCGGTGCCGACAAGAATGACGCCCGCACCCGCAAGGATCGGCGCCGTGATGGCTTCGTCCAGAAACCACGCGCCCCAGACCACGCCAAAGATCGGAACCAGGAAGGTGACGCTAACCGCGCCGGTGGGACCGACGTTCGCAATCAGCCGGAAGAAGACGATGTACGCGGCGCCGGTGCACACGACGGCAAGCAGCACGGTCGCGCCCCACGCTTCCAAGGAAACCGGCTGCTGCGGCCAGGTGACGACAGCAGCGGGGAGCAGGACCAGCGCGGCCGACACCATGCTGCCTGTCGCGCTGGTCAGGGGATCCACGCCGGTCAGGAACCGCTTCGTCCAGTTTGCGGCGATGCCGTAAAACACGGGCGCCGAAATCGCGGCAAGCACGGCAAAACCCGTGCCTCCGGAGTGGAAGTCGAGCTTGTCCCAAACGAGCACCACGATGCCGGACAGGCCGATAAGCAGTCCCAGAGAGCGGGTCCAAGGCAGCCGGTCTTTAAGCCAAAGCCAGCCGATCACGGCGCCCCAGACCGGCGTGACGGCATTGGCGACGGACAGGAATCCCGCACCCAGCGACTGTGCGGCGTAGGCGTAAAGCAGAAAAGGCAACGCGGCATTCAGCGTGCCCACGACGAGGATGGCCTTCCAGCGGCGAGCGATCAAAGGCAGCTTGTTGCGCCAGATGGCCGCGGGCAGGAGAAAGAGCGCAGCAAGTCCCACCCGCAGTTCGATCAAGGCCACCGGTCCGAACTCCGGCACGGCCACACGCATGAAAAGAAACGAGCCGCCCCAGACGGCGGCTAGAATCATCAGGTCCTGCAGATCGCGGCGTTGCATTTTTGACTCGAAATCAACCGTGGCCGCGGCTCGTGACCAGGTTTCGCATCTTCACCCGGTGGGCCAGCACCGCGCAGGTGAGGGACAGCACAATACACATGACCAGCCCGGTGCGCACGCCGCTCAGCACCGTGCTGTGGGATATCAGGATGCCCACCAGGGCGGTGCCCAAGGCGCTGCCGATGGCGCGCGTTGTCTGGACCAGCGCCGAGGCGACGCCCACGTCGCGCCGCTCGCTGAGCATCTGCATGAATAGCGTCAGGTTGGGCAGGAGAAAACCAAGCGCGCAACCGTTGACGAAGAAGGCGCCGAGGATCCACCACGCCGACGTGCCCGGCGAAATCAGCAGCACCATCAACGATCCAGCCCCGAGCAGGACGCCGCCGAACACCATCAGCCGCTGCGGCTCGGTCTGCTTGGGAAACATCCGGCCGTTGATGATGCTGCCGACCGAGATTGCCGCCACCAGCGGCGTCAGCAGAAGCCCCGCCTGACTGGGCGTGTAGCCGAGCACCTGCTGCAACAGCAGCGGGCTGTAGAAGATCAGGATGAACATCACCGCGCCCACCATCATCGCGGCCAGGTTCAGCAGGCGCGTCTCGCGTCCGGAGAGGACGCGGAGCGGAAAGATCGGCGATTTCACGCGACGTTCCGTTGGAATCAGGATGGCGATGGCGGCCGCGCCGACCAGCGCCAGCGTCAGGCCGAGCACCGGGTGCGCGTGTTCGCCGCTGGCGAAGGCAAGCTCCAGCGCGGCCAGCGGGGCGCCCACGGCCAGTACGAGCAGGATGGCGCCCACCCAATCGATCTTGCGGCTGCCGTCATGGATCGGTCGGATGCGCGGGAAGTAGCGCGCCAACAGAAAGAAGGCGCCCGCGGCCGCGATGGGCGAGATGAAGAACGCCGCGCGCCAGCCCAGCGCCTGCGTGGCCGCGCCGCCCAGTACGGGTCCGATGCCGCTTGCCATGGCGAAGGCCGCGGACACCAGCGCCATCCATCTCACGCGCTGCTTGGCGTCGGGAAACAGATCCGCCGGCGCCGCAAAAGCCGTGGCGATCATCATGCCGCCGCCGACCCCTTGCAGGGTGCGGAACACGATCAGTTGAGTCATGGACTGCGCCAGACCACAGGCGATGGAACCCAGTGCGATGATAAGCACCGACACCAGCATCAACGGCTTGCGGCCAAACATGTCGCCCAGCCGGCCAAAGATCAGGATGGAGGCCGCGGTGGCAAGCAGGTAGCCCGTACCGACCCAGGCATAGAGCGCCATGCCGTTCAGCGCTTCGGCCACGCGCGGCAGGGTGGTGCTGATGATGGTGGAATCCAACGCAGCGAGCACCACCGTCGCCGATACCCCTGCCATCGCCATCAGCAGGTCCCGTCTAGAGCGTGCGGGATCAGAGGCTGGCTGAGCGGGCGGTGGGGGCGGAGTCATGCCGCCAAGGATATCACCGGCCCCCTAGGGTTATCACTTGTAAAACGTGTGATATCCCCAGAAAACGGCGATCACCAGCACGACCAGCATCCACGACCAGCGCGAATTGGCCAGGCCGCGCGGCTCGGGTTCGGGAGGCGGAGGAGGGGGAGCCAGGCGGGGTTGCGCGGCCATGTGATCGATGAAGGCGGTAAAGAACTTCTCGATGATTTTCTCGCCGGCCTTCAGGAGCAGGCTCTCGCCACACTCGGCCAGCTTGCCGCCTGCCATGCCGGCGACGGTGTAGGCCACGCGGGTGCCATCGTCCTTGGCGGTCAGGTTGACCTGCGCCGTGCCGATCGCCAGGCAGGCGGCGCGGCCCTTGCCTTCAAACACCAGCGTGCAGCTATCCGGGGCATTGACGTCGGAGAGCAGGATCTCCCCTTCGTAGTCGGTATCGATCCCGGCAATCTTGGCGCGCAGCGTGACCGCATATTCAGTCTGGCTGCGCATGGCGACTTCCACGCACCCCGGAATGCATTTCTGCAACACTCGCGGGTCGGTCAACGCATCCCAAGTCTGGTGCTGCGTTGAAGGAATCCATTGGGCATCGGCAATGCGCATGGCTGTCTCCTTCTTTTTGAAGTGTCACCCTATTCTTGCGCCAATCGCGCTTTTTAGCTACCCGAGGATGTCCGCGCGGTCACGAACCCGCGCCACGATGGGACGGCGCGACCGGGTCAACTTTCTCGGGTTCGGGTGCACGCCAATTGACGAGTAGTGCACCCAAGTGGAGCAAGGTAAAATCCGCCCAGTCCTGAAAGGGTGACAGTCGAGGGGATGCATCTTGGCGCCCGTGGACTTGGTGAAAACCCCACAGCATATCCGTCGATAAGCACCGATACGGCAATAAATCTTGCCTGGCGCTCCGCTGGTTGCGCTTAGCCACTAAAATTGCGCGAAATTCCAAACCCGGTGTTTTTATGGTTTATGTGCTAGTTGCCTTTCTGATATCGCTCGTGGTTACGCTATTGCTCGTGCGATATAACACGTTGCACGCAAAATATACTGCAGACCACGATGTCTCCGGCGTTCAAAAATACCATGCGGTTCCCGTACCTCGGGTTGGAGGGGTGTCGATAATCGTCGCCATGTTCGGTGTCTGCATCCTGGCGGCCTTCAGGGAATGGCCACTGCACCGGGAACTGCTTACTCTGATGACCGTCTCCTTGCCGGCGTTCCTGGGAGGCCTAGCTGAAGACATCACCAAGAAAGTAAGGGTGTTGGTGCGGTTGGGGCTGGCAATGGTTTCCGGCGCGGGCGCGTACTACTTCTTGGGCGCAGAACTGACGCGGCTTGACATTTTCGGCGTGGATTGGCTTCTTCAGTTCACTGTCGTTTCGTTTGCCGTTACGGTCATCGCGATGGCAGGCGCCGCCAATGCAATAAACATCATCGACGGATACAACGGCTTGGCAGCAGTCATATCCGCAATGATTTTCGCCGGCTTCGCGTACGTCTCCTACTATCTGGGAGATCGGCTTATCCTGGTTACTGCTGTCGGCATGATCGGCGCGCTCGCGGGATTTTTGGTGTGGAATTATCCGCGCGGTCTGATTTTTCTCGGAGATGGTGGCGCGTATTTTGTCGGGTTTGTCATCGGTGCATTGTCAGTTTTGCTCTTGGCGCGGCATCCGCAAGTTTCTGCATGGTTTCCGCTGTTGCTTTGTATTTATCCGGTGTTCGAGACGTTGTTTTCGATTTACCGAAAGAAATTCTTGCGCGGTCAATCGCCTGGCATGCCAGATGGCGTCCATCTGCACATGCTCATTTACAAGCGATTGACCCGGTGGGCTGGCGGGCCTGACGTACGGCACGCGACGCACCGGAACGCGATGACATCGCCTTATCTGTGGCTTCTGTCTTCGTTCGCTGTAATTCCCGCCGTTCTGTTTTGGCAGTATGAAAGCCTGTTAATAGCATTCACGCTTTCCTTTTCAGCCCTTTATTTGGTCCTGTATCGAAAGCTCGTCCGGTTCGCGATGCCTTTTTGGCTGACGGGCAAGAGGCGCCGGCGGCCAGGAAGGCGCCGGAGATAAGCATTTTTCCGGTGTATGGACGGCTCTTCGTGGGAGCCGCTTCATAAGAAAAATTTAATATTGAGGTCTGCGCACAACTTCGTGCGGCAAGTAGGAGCGTTTGGTGGTGACGTCGCGAAGGTTATGTGCGTTTGCAGCGATTTTCGCTGCGTTATTTCTTTTGATGCTGCCGGTGCGGCCAGTTTTTACTGTTTCCGGCGGAATCAAAATTGTCGCGACCGGAGATAAGAACCCAGCGTCGGCGTCTAATGAAGTCTGGATCATGAAGGATTCCAGCGATATTCTTTTAGCCAACGGCGTCCGTCCGGGTAAGGGCTGGGAGATACGCGAGGGGTCACTTCTTTCTTTCAGGGAACAGCCTGGCACTCTTGAGGTGGATGTCCCATTCGTCGCCGGCTCAAACCTGATGTTTTTGAGGCATCCCTATTCCGGCATGGTTGACGTATATTCCGGGGGAGAGCACCAACGTTTTGACCTGTATGCTACTTCCGGCGGGCCGCTCAGCCTCAGAATGGATGAGCTTCCGGGCGCCCATGTCGATGTGGCAAGAACCGTTCGCAACGCAGTCGTGGCGTATTTAGGCGGCTTCGCATTATTCTGGGTTCTGGGATGGGTGCTTGGTCGTGGCGCCGATGGTCGCGAGGTTTCGCCCAATCCGGACTTGAAGTTGAAGCGGGTATTGATTTACGCCGCGCCGGGATTTTTAATATACCTGGTTTCGCTGCTGGTTTATTGGCCGGCACAAATGTCGCCTGATTCCATTACCCAATGGAACGAGATGGCGACGGGCCGGTACAACGATTCGCACCCGATATTCTCCACGCTGTTATATGGATTGGTCTATCGTGTGTTGCCGCATCCGCAATATGTGGTAATGGCGCAAGCATTATGCTTGAGTATTGCAGGAGGATTTGCGTTAAGTGAGGCACGGGCCTGGGGCGTCCGCGAAAGGTGGGTCATCCTTGCCGCATTCCTGTTTCCCCTTTATCCGCCAAACTTTCTGCTGTCGTCAACGCTCTGGAAAGATGTTCCGTTCGGCATCGGCGTTTTGCTGATAAGCGTTGTGGCCGCGCGGATTGTGCGGCTCCAGATGCATGTAAGCCGGGCGACGGCACTCGCGTTGGCGGTTATTGGGATTCTTATCCTGGGCGTCCGCCACAATGGAATTCTCATCGTTCTGCCATTTGTCGCATTATTGGTCTGGTTTGCCAGAGACCGGCGATCGAGAATCCGGCTCGGTGTGGTCATGCTTGTGCAGTTGCTGGCGTTCATCGCGCTGAAGACTATCGTGCTCTCCGCCCTTAACGCCGGGACGATTGGTCCTCATTACAAGGCCATATACGCGCTCCATGCTTTGGGCGCCATGCAGAATGCGGGCGTGGAATTCAGTCCGGGGGATCAGGAATTGTTGAACGCCACGCTGCCGGCTGATGAGTGGCGTTCATCCTATCAGTGCGGAAGTGTCGTGCCACTTTTTTGGAGTCACAGCATTTCGTACCCATTCCTGGCGGAAAACGCGGATGCATTGAACCGCCTGGCCTTGCGCTCAATATTGGACAACCCCATCGTCTTCCTAAAACATCAGGTATGCCTCGCGAGTCTAGTGTGGAGGATTACTGCAAATCCGCAGGAGTACATGACCTTCTCGCCGCAGACGATATTTGATATGCCGATGACTCATGAGCTTGGATTGAAAATGGATTCGAAATTTCCATATGCCATGAAAAAGGTTAATTCCGCCACGATCCGAGCCTGGGACCACGTGGCGTACTTCTTCCGCGCCGGAATTTATCTTCTCCTTGGCGTTTTCGGAACGGTGCTATTGATGAACCGTTTTGGAAAAGCAGCCGGTCTGATATTTGTTCCCAGTCTTTTGAATGCCGGCAGCCTGGTCGCCATGACGGGTTCGCAAGATTATCGTTACGTTTGGCCCACCGTCATCGCTTCAATGTTCGTGCTGCTGCTCGCGGCCGGTGGAACTCGCTTTTCAGCGCAACAGAATGGTCGAATCAGTACATTTGGAGGGAATTGAAATGTCGGCGGCGCTATATTCGCTTCTTTTGCTTTGCGTCACCGGGCTGGCGGTGGGAAATCTTCTCCTGAAGAAAACGGCTAGCACCATTGTCGCAATCCCCCAGGATGTATATGGGCTCATTATCAATCCATGGTTTTACGCGGCAGTTGCTGTATACGGGGGCTCGACGCTGCTTTGGATCGCGATTCTACGGAAAGTATCCCTGAGTCTTGCTTATCCCATGTTTGCACTGGGTTTTATTATTGTTCCCCTGCTTGAGTATGTTTTGTTCAAAGAACCTTTGCGCTCATCTACTCTGGTTGGTGGTTTGGTGATTATTGTCGGGGTCGCGATTGCGACGCGGGGAGGTTAGCATGCGTTCCAATACATGGATCGTAGTTGCAGCATTCAATGAATCACGTGTGATTCGGGATGTCATTACGGAATTGGTGGAGCAGTGGCCAAATGTCGCTGTTGTCGATGATGGCAGTAGTGATGACACGGCGGCGGAGGCGGAAGCCGGTGGGGCTTTGGTGATCCGTCATCCGATCAATCTGGGTCAAGGTGCCGCACTGGCTACTGGCATCCAGTATTGCATCGAGGTCGGCGCCGAATATATCGTGACTTTCGACGCGGACGGCCAGCACCACGTTGAAGATATCGCCCGCCTTGTTGATAAGGCGTCCGAGCCGGACGTCGATATTGTCATCGGGAGCCGCTTTCTTGGCGAAACACGCGACATGCCACGCCGCCGGCGTCTTGTATTGAAGGCTGCGGTGCTGTTCACGCGCCTTACGACCGGTCTCAAAGTCACTGATGCGCACAACGGCCTGAGGTGCTTCACGGTTGAAGCGGCGAAGAAAATCAAAATCGCTCAGAACCGAATGGCTCACGCCTCCGAAATTCTGGAGGAAATTGCCCACCATAACCTCCGGGTGGCAGAACTCCCGGTGACGATCACCTACACAGAATATTCGTTGGCCAAGGGCCAGAAGCTGACGAATTCAATCAACATCCTGTTGGAATTGTTCTTGGGGAGACTGCACAAATGACGGTCCAAATAATTTTGACGCTTGGGTTCGCGGTTTTGGCTGCATTCGGTTGGCTCCGAATGGGCCGCGTTCGTGTTTTTGCGAGCGCCCTGACGCTGACCTGCCTGGCGGGTATTTACTTCATTTGGGTGCCCAGCAACCTCACCGTCGTCGCCAACTGGCTCGGCGTAGGACGCGGCGCCGATCTGCTCCTATATATATTCCTGACATTTGTGATGTTTGAGTTGCTCATGGTTCGAATCCGCGACAAGGAGCAGTCCGAGCTTATTACGCGGTTGGCCCGGCGATTGGCCATTGATGAGGCGAAGCGCCGGTCTTTGGAAAAAAGCATTCGGGGATAGTCGGACGATCGCGGCAGTTTCTCCACCGGCCGACGCCGGGGCCGGGGTATCCCAGAGACTTATGGTTACCCGGCGCGTCCGATCGTATGGATTGGCAAAAAACGGCAAACCCGTGAATGCACGCGTTCGTGGTCAGGTATGCTGCGGACCGCCCGTCTTTAGAAGGGGGATACTGCGTGCGCGCGCGACCGGAGACAGCCTGGGCCGCTGTCAGCTATGCGTCTCGCGCCAGACGCGCAGGCTTGCCCGGTGGCCGGGCCCGGCGTGCCTTTTGATCTAAAATGGCTGCGCGCCGATCCGCGCTGCCGGCGCATCCCGTCCGGGGGTTTCAACCGCCGTCTCGATCGACCCAACAACGTAGCCTATGTGTAGCCCCGGCGCCGGTTTTTCGGGCCGCAATCATAGTAGCAACTCGAATCTTCCAACTTCATGACAATTCATTCGACGAAGTCCCGTTCGGCGCCAGATGTCGACGATTCCATCGAGGAAGCCGTGAGCGGGGCGGCGGCCGCGGGGCATGCAGAAGCGGAAAAGCTCCGAATGGAATTGGCGAGCACTACGGCTTTGCTTGCCGATGCAACGGCTCGCTACCGCGAAATCGAAGGATCGGTTGCCTATCGAGTTGGATTGCGGCTGTCGCGAGGTCCAGTCGGAAAGATGTATCGCGCCATCGCGCGCCGTCGCGCTGCAAGGATCGCGCCTGCCGCACCTGCGGTGCCCGCCGGCGCGGAACCGACGCCAATGGTGAGGCCGCCACAGGCGGTTACCCGCGAGATTTGTCCCGACGCGGCGATACTCGCGCTGCCGTTGGACAAGCCGGTCGCCGTTGCCCACCCCGACTGGCTTGGTATCCGCAGCTCGGCCGCGCAGATGTTCGACCATCTACTTCTGCTGACCGATGAACTGACCCCGGAGGACGGCGAGTCGATTGCGGAGCGTCTCCTGGCCAGGCGGCCGCAGGCAGTCGTGCTGCAGGGCTTCCCGTTCACTTATCAGCATCTCGTGCAAGCGCTTCATCGGCGGGCGCCTGATCTGCCGGTACAGGTCATTTGGCATGGGACGTTCATGCAAGCACCGGAGGACTACGCCTGGCGTAGCTTCAGGCTCATGTGCGCGCTGCACAAGCAGGGCAAGATTCGCCGCATCGGTCTCGTCAAGAAAGGACAAGAGCAGATCTTGCGACATCGCGGTCTTGATGCGCATTATTTATTGAACATGTACCGGGTGATCCCCGAAACCGCGACCGCCGTGCCAGTGGCGCCCATCAAGTTGGGGATCTGGAGTATTTCTGAACTCAAGCACAAGCCGCCCTACGAGATGCTGGCGGCGGCTTCCACTATTGAAGGAGCTCAGGTCGTGGGATCCGTCGCCTCGGAACGCATGCTGGAGTTCTGCAACGAGTTTGGACTTGCTCATCGCTTTCTTGGCAGGATGGTGCCGCAGTCGGAAATGCCTGCACAGCTCGCGACCACGCATCTGAATCTGTATGTGACGCTCAACGAATGCGCGCCCATGCTCCCGCTTGAAAGTTTCGGGGCAGGCGTGCCATGCATCGTCGGTCCCAATACGCCGTATTTCGAGAACAACCCTTATCTCCAAAGCCGGCTTGTTGTTCCCGTGCCCGATGATGCGTATGCCATCGCGCAGAAGATCAAGCTGGCTTTGGCTGAGCGCGACCAAATCATTGCGGCGTATCGCGAGTATGCGGTCGAGCACAATGCCGAATCGGCGCTCACCCTGCAGCGATTCCTGAACTAATGCAGACGATCTGCTTCGTCACCTATGAATTATTTCCCGTTACCCGGGGCGGGTGCGGAGCGCTTTTGCACAACGTCGCGGTGCAGTTGCTGCAGGCGGGAAAGCGAGTCGTTTTCCTGTTGGATGTCGACGCCGAGGTTTTCGCGCGTTTCGACCTGGACGAAAGGCTCAAGCTCCCGAATGCGCACAATTGCGTCGCTTACCGGGTTGAGGACATATGCGGCAAGGACTTGTTGGGGCGCGACGGTTTTAGCTCGTGGTACGAGTGGCGCTCTTATGTGCTGAACGTCGCGGCGCTAAAGGTCCATGCGCTCGAGCGTCCGTCTCTGATTGAGTTTTTCGATTATCACGGCGTTGCGTACTACGCCGTGTGCGAAAAGCTTGCCATGGGAAGCTATGAAGGGACGCGCATTGCCGTTCGCTACCACGCGACCATCGAGGCGATGGACCGTGTGGATCTGACCAATTCACTGCATCCCGAGCTTTACCTTTTGTATTCCCTCGAGCGCGCGGCGATGGCGCTGGCTGATACGGTTATTGTTCCGTCCGAGTCGGTTGCCCAACGGTCGCTTGCCGAACTCTATCCCACCGTGGCTGCCCGGCAGGTCGTTGCAGTCCCGCCGCTGCAAAAGACGCTCGAAAAGCGCACCTCAGACGGAATCGAAAACGGTATTTTGTTCTATGGCCGGCTGTTCTCCATCAAGGGCGTCGACCTGCTCGTGGATGCCGCCGTCCTGTGGATGCGCCAGCGCCCGGATCTGGCGCCCGACTTTTATTTCGTCGGGGGCGATTCGAAGCAGCCGCCGGATGGCTGCGGCCTTTACGCTGATTATCTGTTGCGGCGCATTCCGCCTGACCTGCGCTCGCGCTTCCATATCCTTGGCCATTTGACCCACGAGGAAACCGAGACTCTGCTCGAGAAAGTGCGCTTCGCCGTGTTTCCGAATCGCGCGGAGTCTTTTTGCTACGCGGCGCATGAGCTCTACGCCGGTGGCGTGCCGCTCATCGTGTCGGACATCCCAGGCTTCGAAGACTTTTTCCACCATGAGCGCAACTGCCTCGTGTTCGATGCGACGTCGTCCGATGCGCTCACCCTGGCGATCGGCCGGCTGTGGGACGACGCCGAGCTGCGCTCTCGGCTTGCATTTCCCTATCCGGTTGTGCCATCCGCGGTGGCGCCCGTCTACGAAACCGCGGCGGTCACGGCGCCCGGCTCTGGTAACGCGGTCTCGGCGCCACGCGTGGCGCTGCAGGTCATCATCCAGGCCGAATCCCTGGCCGCCGCGCAGCCGTTGGGCGCGCGTCTGGCGGAAGGCGGCCATCAAGCAGTTGTTCTGTTGCCCGCAGAGGGCGCGGACGCCGAGGTATCCGCGTTCCTCTTCGGCCGGAGCGTTCGTTGCGTGGATTTTGCGGGCGCACCCGTCGACCTGCACGCGCTGCGCACGAAGGACGCAATGGCCGTTTTCGACGCGCGTGATACCGTCGATCCGTTGTATCTGGACATCGCGGTCCGCGTGTTGCAAGCGCGGGCCGATATTCCGTTCGTGTCCTGCTGGGCGGTTCGCCAGACCGACGCGGCGGAGCGTATTGATACCTACTCGCTGCCCCTGGCGATCGACACCGCGCCAATGAGCGGCCGCAGCCCGAGCACGCGTGCTGTCGTCCGGACAGTGCCGGGCAAGCTCCTCCTCGACGCTTTCGATACCGGCCTTGCCCAGTACGCCGAGATCAAGCACCTTTGGAAGTTGACCCAGCATGGCGAAGTTGGCCTGTTGATTCCGCGGCCCCTGTTGCATCTGGCGTTGGACGATGCGCATTATCCAAGCGCCAAGCAGGTTTCATACCTGCTGAACGGAGACGACAGCGCTGACCGCCGCAAGCGGCTCTCGCAAAGCTCGGTTGCCGTCTGGAATAGCAATGCGTCCTCGAGCACGTCAGCGGCAACAAGAAAAATGCTGCAAGAAGTGGGTGATCTGCCACCCGATCTGCTGCGCGTCATGCTTCGCGCAGGCAAACTTGTCGTGTCCGTGTATCAACGATTCCGGCTGGTGCGCCCGGTCATAGGTTTTGCCAAGCGGCTGTTGCGTCGCGGGTCCGCCAAGGCCAGCCAGTCATGAAAAGAATGCGAATCTGAGAGGTAATTCTTGATTTCCGATGTAATGAATGTAGTGCGCGATATGGCGACACGCCATCGCCAGCTGATAGTACAGATGGTGAAGCGCGAGGTCCTGGGCCGATATCGGGGTTCTGTCCTCGGCTTGGCCTGGTCGTTCTTCAATCCTCTGCTGCTCCTGATCGTCTATACGTTCGTGTTTTCGGTCGTATTCAAGGCGCGCTGGGGCGGCGCCGGTGCTCCGGCGACGCAGTCGCACGGCGATTTCGCGGTGATCCTGTTCGCAGGGCTCATCATGAACAACCTGTTCGTTGAATGCCTGAACCGCGCTCCTGCGCTGATCCTGTCCAACGTTTCCTACGTGAAAAAGGTGGTGTTTCCGCTCGAAACGCTGTCCGTGATCGCACTGGGTTCGGCATTGTTTCACCTGTTGGTGAGCCTGGTTGTTCTGGTTATTGCACAGCTCATTTTCATGGGCAGCGTGCCGTGGACGATCGTGTACTTCCCCTTGATCTTGCTGCCGCTCATGCTGCTTTGCCTTGGACTGTCGTGGTTTCTGGCGGGTTTGGGCGTGTACATCCGGGACATGGCGCAGGCGGTGTCGCTCATCACGATCGTGCTCACGTTCATTTCCCCGATTTTCTATCCCTTATCCGCCATTCCGGAAAGGATGCAGAAATACGTGAAGTTGAACCCGATCACCTTTGTCGTCGAGCAGACACGTAACTCGGTTATCTTCGGAAAGCCATTCAACTGGTCCGGTTGGTGGATTTACACGGCGGTGGGCCTTGCCGTGGCGGTGATCGGGTTGATTTGGTTTCAGAAAGTGAGGAAAGGGTTCGCCGATGTGCTCTGATAAGGTTTCCATACACGTCGAGAATCTCGGAAAGCGGTACTCGATATATTCAAAGCCCCAAGACCGGCTAAAAGAAGCGCTCGTGGCGCGTGGCGCCGGCCTGTTTGGGCGTAGCGCCCGGAGTTACGCACAGGAGTTCTGGGCTCTCTCCGACGTCTCGTTCGACGTCAAGAAGGGCGAGACGGTTGGCATCGTCGGCAGGAACGGCTCTGGTAAATCCACCCTACTGCAGATGATCTGCGGCACCGTGACGCCCACGACCGGTTCGGTCAAGACGCACGGCCGCGTGGCCGCGTTGCTGGAACTCGGCGCGGGGTTCAACCCGGAATTCACCGGTCGCGAAAACGTTTATCTCAACGCCTCGCTGCTCGGGCTGACGCACGAGCAGATCGATCAACGTTTCGACAGCATCGCGGGATTCGCTGATATCGGTGAATTCATCGAAAGCCCAGTAAAGAAATATTCAAGCGGCATGTTTGCCCGTCTGGCGTTTTCCGTGGCGATCCATACCGAACCGGATATCCTCATCGTGGATGAGATCCTCGCGGTCGGCGACGCGGCCTTTCAACGCCGGTGCTTGAAGAAATTTTACGAAGTGCGCGACATGGGTTGCACGATCTTGTTCGTCTCCCACGATCAGTATCAGGTCAAGTCCATCTGCCAGCGTGCGCTTTATCTAGAACGTGGCGTGCAGAAGGCTTTTGGCCCGGCCGGCAGGGTGATCGATCAGTACACGATCGACATGCAGGCCGCATTGCGTGAGTTCGAGGCCAAGGAAGAAGCCGCAGGCAAGCATGCGAGCGCCGTCCCCGCCGAATTGGAGGAGCTCGACACGTCCAATCCTCCGGGGACTGACGCGGGCGAGTCCAACGTCAAGACGGACGCGGCGGTTGCGAGGGCCACCGGCAAGAAGGGGCCGTTGTACCAAAAGGAGCCTGACCGGCTGTATGAGATCGACGAAGTCTGGCTCTCGACGCCGGACGGAACGCCTGTGGACCGTATCAGTACAGGCGACGGGCTGAAATTGAACGTGCGGTTCCACGCCGTCAGCCCGATCGTCCCTGAAGACATGAGTTTTGTTTTCAATCTATATCGGCACGACGACCTGTACATCTGCGGCACGACTACGCTCATGGACGGATACGACGCGCACGCAGGCGTGGCATCCGGGCATTTCAGCATCACCTTCCCGAGCGTTCCGCTGTTGAGCGGCTCTTATAAGTGGAGAGTCGCAATCAACGACGGTGGAGGATTCGTCGTCCATGCGGAAGCCAATAACGTTTGCCCTTTCCATATCTCAGACGATTTTGAGGCGGTTGGCGTAATGAGCCTGCCCCGCGAGTGGGCGTTCGAGTTCAGCCAGCACCGCGACTAACCTGACATAAAGTAATCGACACAATGGAACGACTGAGTTTTGGACAAAGTAGCCGTTACGACGGGCTAGAAGCGGCGATCCACATCGCCCGGTATTCCTTCGCGAAGGAACTGTGCGCGGGAAAAAGAGTGCTGGATGCCGCCTGTGGCGAAGGCTACGGTTCGAGGTTGCTGGCGAACTGGGGCGCCAGCGAGGTTGTCGGC
Organism: Achromobacter sp.; assembly: GCA_032015805.1. Lineage (GTDB taxonomy): Bacteria > Pseudomonadota > Gammaproteobacteria > Burkholderiales > Burkholderiaceae_B > Achromobacter. Next base: position 9,419 of record DALZRX010000013.1, on the reverse strand, counting down.
GTGGACATTTCGGCGGAAGCAATTGCGAGTGCGCAGCAACATTTTGCGAGCGACAACGTCAAGTTCATCCAGAACGATGCCGAAACGCTTCCGCGCCATTTTGAGCCCCACAGCTTTGATCTGATCGTTTCATTCGAGACGATCGAGCATGTGCAGGATCCGGAATTGTTCCTGCGCAATATCCGCGATCTTTTGAAGCCGGGCGGCGTGGTCGCGATCAGCTGCCCGAACGATTGGTGGTACTTTCCGACCGAAGCGGAGCGCAATCCTTTTCATCTGCGCAAATACCACCTCGACGAGTTTCGTGCCCTGACCGAAAGCGTCCTTGGACAAGCTTCCGCATGGTTCGTCGGTGGTCCGATTGCGGGATTCGGCAATCTGCAGCTGGATAAGTATCTTGCCGACGACAACCGTTCGGGGCAGGCGCAGATGCTTCAGACTTCGGAGAGTCTCCACGCGCAGTTTGTACCTGCTGAACTGGATGCGGGTCCGAAACCCGAGAACGCCAGCTACTTTCTCGGCGTGTGGGGTGTGCCCGACTACGCCTCCCGGCCGAACGCGGGCACAGCGATACTGCCGCTGTCCATGGATTGTTTCAAGAAGGGCATTTTCCAGGGGCATTTGCCGCGCGAAGACGCTGCCCCGGCCGCCCCGCAGGTGTCGGTAATCGATATGTTCGATGCCATTTCGTCGGGCGACGTCGATCGAATAGCCAGGGACGCCGCCCTGAGGGCGCAAGCCGCCAATACCGAATTGGCGCTGGTCCAGGGTGTCATCAGGGAACGTGATGCACAACTGCTCGCCAAGGATCAACAAATAGCGAAGTTACTCGCGAATGACCAAGAACTTGCTCCGCTGCGCGCCCGCATTCGCGAACTCGACGAGCAGGTGGAGGCGCTCGCGCTGCCCGCCGCGCGTTATGCTCGCCTGCGCGACAAGATCCCGCATTGGGTGCGTGCCCTGGCGGTTAAGTTTTTCAAAGGTGCCGGGGATCGTTGATCGTGGGATATAAAGCGAACCTCGCTCCCGGCGTAGCCGCCTATTCATATATTTCCGACCCCCGCCACCGTGTTCTTGCGAGCGATGCCGCGAGCGTCGTGGGACCGAATATCGGCGAGAACGGTGAGAACCTGACCATCACCTGTCTTTCGCTGAACCGCAGCGAATTGACGCTGCGCCTGGTCAATTCGATCGCCGCCTTGTTGCCGTACTTCGCCGGCGAAATTCTGATCGTCGACAATGGCTCCACGCCGGAGGAGCTTCAGGCGCTGTACAACGGATGCGCGCAGCTTAAGCTGCAGTGGCGCATTGTTGAGCTGGGCAAGAACTATGGCGTAGCAGGCGGCAGGAACCGTGCGTTTTCGGAAGCGGCCAAGGATTGGGTCTTGTGCCTGGACAACGATATTTACTTCCTGGCGAATCCCCTGCCGAGAATTCAAAACGACATTGCCGTTCTTGGATGCCATTTCTTGAACGTTCCGTTGCTGGAACCCGAATATGAAAAGGTTTTTTCCTTCGGCGGACACCTGCATGTAGGCATCGGCGCCGGGGCGTTGCATGTGGGTGCGAGCAGCGCGCTGGCTCAGGGAGCGCCCGAGGATCGGATGGGCGATCCATTCCTGTCGACCTTTCTGCTGGGCGGCGCCTGTGTCTGCAAGCGGTCCACATTCCAAAAACTCGGTGGCTATGATGAACACATGTTCATCGGCTTCGAGGATATCGACTTCTCTATACGGCTGTTCCAAGAAGGGTACAAGATCGGGGTGACCGGCCATATTGTCCTGGTGCACGACCACCCCGCGCCGCAGAGCGAAACCGATCAAAATTACGAGCGTCAGCGGTTTTCCCGCCAGATGATCCATGATTCCGCGCGGTACATGGAGAAGAAACACGGTTTCGATGTGTGGAATGATGGGGTGGAGGAGTGGCTTGAGCGCCGGCACGCGCAACTGGGTATCACCTCGGATGCGCTGCCCGAAACTGTGCGAGGATGGCAGGTAGCCCATGGCGAGAAGCCAAGGATCGCTTTGGTCATCGACACTGACGACTGGGCGTTTGGAAACATCGCTCGCCAGCTCAAGCGTAATCTGTCCCATCGGTTTGACTTCAAAATCATCCCGGCCGATGTGCTTGAGCATGTCGACCACATATTCATGGCGGCCGAAAAATGTGACCTCGTGCATTTCTTTTGGCGTGAATACTATCGGATGATCGAGAGCGACTGGTGCCGCGATCACGTGACGCGCCTCGGTGTCCCGTTCGAGGTGTTCGACCAGCGGTTTGTGCGCAGCAAGCCTGTGACCACAAGCGTCTACGATCACCTCTACTTGGGGCCGGAAGAAGTCCGGGAGCGCGCAGGGTTTTTCAAGGACCGCGTGACTGCCTATACGGTGTCGTCTAAACGCCTGGATGACATCTACAGGAGCATTGAGGAAGTTGCGCCCCCTGACGCCGTTACGCATGATGGCGTGGATCTGGAGCGCTTCCGCCCCATCAACCTGGAGCGACTGGACGAAGTGGGCCGGCGCCCGCTGGTGATTGGCTGGGCGGGCAATAGCAAGTGGGCATCCGAACTGCAAGACGCAAAGGGGTTCCACTCGATTTTGATCCCCGCGATCGAAAAGCTCAGGGCGGAAGGCCTCCAGGTGGAAACCTGTTTCGCGGATCGGCAGAATGGCATGATTCCGCACGAAGACATGCCTGCCTTTTATGGCTCCATCGACCTCTACGTATGCCCGTCGTTGTTTGAAGGAACGCCAAATCCGATTTTGGAATCCATGGCTTGCGGCGTGCCCATCGTGACCCACGATGTGGGTGTCGTTCCGGAGGTGTTTGGACCGCTGCAAAGCCGATTCATCATCAAGGATCGTTCGGTCGATGCCTTTGCCTCGAAGATTCGAGAACTGCTGGCGGATCCTGGCCTGTTGCGAGAGCTTTCGACCGAGAACCTGGACCGAATCCAGACCTGGACCTGGGCTGAAACGACCAAGGCCTATGAAAAGTTCTTTGACGACGTATTGGCCAAGCATCCGAAGTAGGCGCGCGCAAGGCGCCATTCTCGTTCATTTGCTGTGGTCAGCGGTCTGACATGGGGCCCGCACGCGGGCCCGGATAAATATGAGTCTAAAAAGTAACGGCGCATTCGCCAATTTCGGAATTCACGGTGACGGACCGCTCGCAAGGCTGATCCGGGCGCCGTTGAGCCCCGCATTGCCATACTGGTCCACGGAACTCGATCAGTATCTCAACGATAGGCAATTGCAGCGGCTCGTGCTCGTTGGCGCCTTCAGTCCCGCTGCGACCTCGATTCCCCTGTCGGTGATCGACCCCGACAGAGCCGCGGAATTGAGTGCGCCACCTGTTGCGTGGACGCTGGATAACTGGGCCGGTCAGGTGGACGCGTTGGTCCGGTCGCACGCTGGACCCGCCACGGGTTGGTTCGTGTCGGCCCGGCTGCTGAGCCGGCTTGCCGATCCCCGCCCTTTGCTCGGGGCCTTGAAACGGTTGAGCCTGGACGAACACACGTCCATTTTGTTCGTCATTGAAGAGAAGCGTGCTGAGGATCGGACCTGGACCCCCGCCCAGTTTGCCGAATTTCTCGAATCCAGTGGTTTCTCGATCGAGCGCCGCAAGGCGGCAGGCGGCGCGGCGCTGATCGAGGCCCGCGTGGATGCACAGGCCTATCGCAGTTATCTCGAGAAACTCGGCCTGTCCGGGAGCCTTCTGGATGCCGATTTGCTGCTCTTGACGACGGAGGACGCGTCTGTGCGCGCTACCGGCGGGATCGGCACATACGTGAAGAATATCAAGGCGGTCGACCCTCGATCGGTCGCGTTGATGTGTGATGTGGACTTAAGTCCCTCGAGTCTCGACGGGCGCACATTCGTGCCCCGCATGTTCTTTGACGGAATCAGCCGAGACAGTTTCTTCGACGGCCTTGGACTGCTGGAGGCATTAAAGGGAATTCTGTACCTCTTGCCGCGGATCACCACGGTTGAGTCCCAGGACTATAAATCGATTGGATTCCGTGTCGTGCAGGCCAAGCGCACCGGCGTATTGCCGCAATGGCTGCGCATACGGATATTCATGCATGGCTCCATCGATTACGTGAAATATGGCGTCCAGAACGAGACGTCCATGGACTACACGCCGCACGAGCTGGCTTGGGCGGTCCGCGACAGCTATCTCTTCAAGCATGCGGACGAATGTTACGCGCCATCTCGTTACCTGGGCGAGCGGTTGCTCCAGCAGGAGTTTGGCTATGAACTGAGCAATCTTTCGATCACCAAGCTTCCTTTCGACCTGGCTTTGGTGCCGCCTTCGCAGGCGACGGCCTTCACCAAGGTCAAGCGCATCGTCTTCATCGGGAAGTACAACCAGTTGAAGGGGTGGCCGGACTTCGTGGCGGCAATGGAATCGTTGGCCGCGGATGGCCTGCTGCGCGATATCGGCGAGGTCGTGTCCCTGGGTCCGCTGGGCCCGAGCAACGAGGACCGCCAGCGGCTGGACGCGATCTGCACCTACAAGGATCTGCACCTCACGCACGAGCAACTGCTGGCATTCGTGCACGAGCGCCTGTCGGACACCTTGTTCGTCGTGCCATCACGGGGCGAAAACTACCCGTTCGTCGTACTTGAGCAATTGCTCTTGGGCTCCCTGTTCGTGGCGTACAACACGGGCGGCGCCATCGAGGTTGTCGACGATCCGGACCACGTCGCCCGGTTTTTCTGCCGCCCCGATGCCGTTTCGCTTGCCGGGAAGCTGAAGGAAGTGTTGGGCACTGCCCCGAGCGATTACGACGCCGATCTGAATGCCTCGCGCGAGCGCGTGCGCGCCAGACAGATCGCCATCAATGAAGGATGGAGCCGCGCGGGCCAACCCTCGCGCGTGCCGGAGTGGCACGCATTCGGCGCGGCGCACAAATGCGATGTCTCGGTCGTGGTCCCTGTTTTCAACACGCCATTGGAGTACGTTGTCGAGTTGCTGGTTTCGATCCGCGGCTCACGCCTTCGGCCCACCGAACTTATCCTGATCGACGACGGCTCCGCACCTGATTACCACGCAAGCCTGCAAAAGCTGGTGGACCGCGAAATTGCCGGCGCCTTGCCTGTCCGCCTCCATCGCCAGGAAAACCGCGGGTTGGCGGGCGCGAGAAACGCGGGGCTGGAATTGTCGCAGTCACCGCTGACTTTCTTTGTCGACAGCGATGACATCCTTCTGCCGCAGACACTTGAATCGGCGTGGGCTGCGATGACGCTCGATCCCACGCTGGTGGCGGCCACTGGCTTCGCCTTGCATTTCACGGACTTGAAGTCGCTTCCCGGCAGCGCGGAACCTTTGCTGGACGGATGGTTCTGGAAGCCGTTGGGCGTGCCTGAAGCCAAGGCCTTGGCCATTCTCGAAAACCAGTTCATCACCGCCAACGTAATGGTTCGCACGGAGCGGTTGCGTGAACTTGGCGGGTGGGACGACTCGGACCGGTCCGTCTGGGAAGACTGGGCGTTTTTCGCCCGGCTGGCTTGGTCGGGGGAGCGCTTTTCCCTGATTCCCGCCCTGGGGTACTTGTATCGAAATACCCCTGGCAGCATGTCCAAGACGTACAACAAGTATTTCGGCCGCCGCCGTCTCGTGCGTAACTTGGCGGGGGTCAGCCGGCTCGACGCCAATATCCTGTTCAGCCTGGCCAACATGCAAGGCGGCAAGGGCGGCGCGCAGCTCGCAGGCGCCAGCTTGTCCGAGAAGGAAATCGAACTCATCAACCTGATTCGATCGATGATCCAAAAACCCCGTTTGCGCAGGGTGATTGTTTCCTTGTATCGCGGTTACACGAGAGTTCGGAGGCTGTTCCGGTGATCCAGCGCGACGAGCCGGCAGCCGCAGGAAATGCAGCCGTTCGGGATCAGGCGGGAGCCGCCATCAAGTTCTCGGTCTTGATGTCGGTCTATCGCGGAGAGAAGCCGGAGTTTCTCGACGCTGCCCTTCACAGCTTGCGGTCCTCGACCGTTTCGCTGACGGAAGTGGTGCTGGTCGAGGATGGTCCGCTGCCCGAAAGCCTGCATCACATTGTCGAGCTGCATCGGGACGCGCTGAATCTCAAGCGTGTCGTCCTGCCTCGAAATGTCGGACTGGGCCCTGCGCTGACCGAAGGTCTCAAACAGTGCGCCCACGAGTGGGTCGCGCGGTTCGACACCGATGACTTGATCATTGCCGACCGGTTTGCGCGGCAGACGGCCTATATCGCGTCGAACCCTGACATTGATCTTTTCGGCGGGTGGATATGGGAGTTCGATGCGGACCCCGCGTCGCCCACGGGTCGCTTGCGCCGGGTGCCGGAAAGCCAACGGGCCATCCAGGCTTATGCCAAGAAAAGGAATCCGTTCAATCACATGACCGTGATGTTTCGACGCGATCTGGCGTTGTCCTTGGGCGGCTATCGCGACGAACACCTTTACGAGGATTACGCGCTTTGGGTGAGGATGATCCAGGCCGGCGCCCGCACGGCGAACCTGCCCGTCGTGTTGGTGAACGCGAGGGCGGGCGCGGGAATGTATGCGCGCCGCGGCGGACTTGGCTACGCTATGGGGGAGATCCGCGCGCAATGGGCGTTCCATCGATCCGGATTTATCGGGTTTCCACGTTTTGCATTGAATCTGGCCACCCGGTTGCCCGTCAGAATCCTGCCGGACCGGTTCCGCCAGTTCCTGTACGAGCGCATTTTGCGCGCCAGACAACGACATTGAGCAATTGATCATGACGACGACATTATTGGTGACGGGTGGCGCTGGCTACATTGGTTCACATACCTTGCTGGCGCTGATTGCTGCGGGCTACAGGCCAATTGTGCTGGACAATTATTCGAATAGTTCCCCGGAGGTGCTACGGCGGGTCGAGCAGTTGAGCGGGACGGCCGTGGAATTCGCGCAGGGCGACATTCGGGATGAAGCGCTTCTTGACGATCTGTTCGCCGGACAGGCCCAGCGCGGCAGTCCAGTGCAATGCGTCGTGCACTTCGCCGCCTTGAAGGCGGTAGGCGAGTCGGTTTCGCAACCACTGGCGTACTACGACAACAATGTGGGGGGCACCACGGCGCTGCTTGCAGCGATGGACCGGGCCAAGGTGCGGCACCTGGTGTTCAGTTCCTCCGCCACGGTTTACGGCGAGCCCCTGCAATTGCCGTATTCGGAACAGCATCGGATCGCCCCGACCAACCCTTACGGGTGGACCAAGGCGATGGTGGAGCAGATCTTGAAGGACTGGGCCGCCACCGGCGAACAGCGCCGGGCCATCGCGTTGCGTTATTTCAATCCGATCGGCGCCCATTCCAGCGGCCAGCTCGGCGAATCGCCGCAAGGGATGCCCAACAATCTGTTCCCCTTCATCACCCAGGTGGCGGTGGGCAAGCGTGAACGGCTGATGGTATTTGGCAATGATTACGACACGGTGGACGGCACCGGCGTGCGCGATTATCTGCACGTCGAGGATCTGGCAGATGGTCATGTGCGGGCCGTCGAATACGCATGCCGGGCATTGGATCCTTTTTCGGCGATCAACTTGGGCACCGGCCGAGGCACCAGCGTCATTCAGTTGGTGAAGGCGTTCGAGGCGGCGAGTGGCAAGGCCATTCCCTGTCAGATTCAGCCGCGTCGGCCGGGGGATATTGCCGCCGCATGGGCAGATCCCACACTGGCCCTCGATTTGCTGGGCTGGCGGGCGAACAAAACCATTGAAGAAATGTGTGCGGACGGTTGGCGTTGGCAGTCGCAGAATCCCGACGGATATACTGCGTAACTCGACGTCCCGCTGCAGGTCGGCCGCCGAAAGCCGCCCGTGGCCCTTGGCGCACGGCATGTTTTTCGGACTGAAGGTGCGGACGGAACAAACGCGTCTCGTCCGTACCAAATCGCCATTTTCCTCGTGTCGTACTTGGCATTCGGGGTTTGTTGTACATTCGCTGCTTCAATCGCACGATCATCAGCTTGATGCCCACCCGCATTCTCATCGTTCGCACGTCCTCCCTGGGCGACCTCGTCCACATGCTGCCGGCGATCACGGATATCGCCCGGCATGTGCCGGACGCGCAGATCGACTGGGTCGTCGAGGAAGCGTTTGCCGAGATTCCGTCGTGGCATCCCGCCGTCAACGAAATCATCAAGGTCGCGCACCGGCGCTGGCGTAAATCGTGGTGGTCCGGGCAGGTTCGGGCCGAGCGGCGCGCGCTGCGGGAGCGCCTGCGCGCCGTGCGATACGACGTTGTCCTGGACATGCAGGCGCTGCTGAAATCGGCGTGGCTGGTGCGTCAGACGCAGGGCATCAAGCATGGGCTGGACTGGCGATCCGCGCGCGAGCCGCTGGCTTCGCTGTTCTACGACGTGCGTCATCGCGTCGAGTTCTGGCAGCCCGCGGTGATCCGCCAGCGCAAGCTGGCCGGCCTGACGTTCGGCTATCAGCATGCCGGCCTGCCCGATTTTGGGCTGCAGGCTTTCGCGCGCCAGGCAACCCAGGCGCCCGAGCCGGTCGTGGAAGTTGGCAGCGAGGGCCTGAACGCCACCGAGCTTCCCCGGCTGCATCATCTGGACACCGACCGCGGCTACGCGGTGATCATGCCGTCGGCCAGCCGTGACGACAAACTGTGGCCCGAGGAGGACTGGCGTGTGGTGTTCCGCCGTCTGCGTGAGGCCGGCTGCACGTTGAAGCTGCTTGCCGGCAACGAACAGGAAGCCGAGCGCGCCCAACTCTTGGTGGCCGGCACGGAGGGGGCTGAGGTCATGCCTCGCATGGATCTCACCGCAGTGGCCAAGCTGCTCGCCGGCGCGCGCCTGATGGTGGGGCTGGACAGCGGCCTGACGCACCTTTCCGCCGCACTCGGCCGCCCGACGATCGGCATTTATCGCGCCTCCACGCCCGTGCGCACTCCCTTGGTCGGCTCCAATTACACCGCCAGCCTGGGCGACCGCGGCGCCTCGCCGTCGCGCGAGGCCGTGATGGCCTCGGTCGAGCAGGCGCTCGCCGCTCAGTGACATGAATCGCGGCGTCTATACGCTTGCGCTCCGGGCTCTTGCGCCCGTGATCTGGCTGTGGATGGCCCGCCGCGCCAAGCGCGCCGGGGGGCGCTGGGAAATCTTCTCTCCCGAACGCTTCGGGCGCCCTGATCCGGCCACCGTGTTGCCGGACAGTCCGGTTTGGGTGCATGCCGTCAGCCTGGGTGAGACGCGGGCGGCGCTGCCGCTTTTAAACGCGCTGCTGGCGCGCGGCCTGCCGGTGTTGCTCACGCACACGACTGCGACCGGCCGCGCAGAAGGCGAGCGCCTGTTCAAGGACGCCATCGCGCAGGGCCAACTGCGCCAGGCCTGGCTGCCCTACGATTTCCCCGGTGCGACCCGGCGCTTCCTGGCGGCGCACCGGCCGCGCTGCGGCCTCTT
>DALZRX010000012.1:14895-27630 GCA_032015805.1 Achromobacter sp. | reverse complement strand
TTGACGGCGGCGCTGCGCTGCTGCGCATCGACGGGCGCACAGGCGGCCGTGAAAAGCGCCATCAGGGGCAGCCAGCGGCGCAGCCCGGTACGGGCGTCGGCGGCTGGCGACGAGGATTTCTGATACCGTGGGGGCTGCCGGGCGCCTGTCTCTCGACGCACCCGCATGCTGAGCATACTCAAGTTCGTCTTCAGCATGTTTGCCTTCATCTTCAACCCCCCGGTTACAGCCACCGCATGACTACGCAAAATACTCCAGAGGATACCGCAGTCCAGCACCGCACGCGATTGCGAAAATTGCGCGCCGACCTGCCGGAAGACCAGCGCAGCCGGGGCGCTTTGCTCATGCGCGCACGACTTTTCACGTGGCTGAACGTGGCCCGCGACCAAGCCGTGCAGGCGGGCCATCCGGCCCCCACGACCGTCGCCGCGTTCTGGCCCATGGCCGACGAACCCGATCTGCGCCCGCTGCTGACGCAGTGGAGCGAAGCCGGCATGACGGTCGCGCTGCCCGTCGTGCGCGAACGCAACGCGCCGCTCGCGTTCCTGCCCTGGACGCCTGACGCCGAGCTGCGTGCCGGCCCCTATGGCATCCAGGAGCCCGTGGCCGGTCCCGAACTGCTGCCTGACGTAGTGCTGGTGCCCACCCTGGGTTACACGGAACTCGGCGACCGCCTGGGCTATGGCGGCGGCTATTACGACCGCACCCTCGCCGCCCTGCGTGAACGCGGCCACCCTTTCACCGCCATCGGCATCGCCTGGAGCTGCGGCGAGCTGGACGCGGGATACGTCCCCGCCGCGCATGATGTCCGGCTGGATGCGGTGCTGACCCAGGATGGCTGGGTGCCGCAGGCGCCGCTGGAACAAGGCGGCAAGGGCGGATCGGTGCTGCACTCGTATCGCATGAACTGACGCATTTCCCTCTCCCCCGCACCAGATTTGTCCAACCGCGCGCACCATCATGGTGCGCGCGGCAAAGTTCTCCCCTGCTCCGCCCCCTTCCCTGTCCCCCAATCCGCGATCGTCCGCAGCGGGGATGGCAATCCACCCGCCTTCAGCGCATATTGACTCCAGAATGCCCCCGCCTGCCGCACAAGCTGGCATGCGGGTTGCTTGTAGACCTGGACCGGCCGGCCACGGCCGGATGACGGCCGCGTGCAAACGGCCGCAGGCATCTGCATCGGAGGAGCCATGAAGGACCGACCTGCCCGTTCATCCGCCTATGACGAAATGCGCGATGGCGATCACCGCATTCGCTCCCATTACCAGGCCTTCGAGCGCTGGCACAACGAGCAGTCCGACGAGGCCATGGCCGTGCGGCGGCTGGAAGCCGACCTGAGCTTTCGCCGCGTCGGCATCACGTTCTCGGTCGCGGGCGACGCCGCCGGCACAGAACGCCTCATCCCGTTCGACCTGATTCCCCGCATTATCCCCGCCGAGGAATGGCGGCACCTGGAAGCCGGCTTGAAGCAGCGCGTGCGCGCGCTGAACCTGTTCATCCGCGACATCTATCATGGCCACGACATCGTCCGCGCCGGCATCGTGCCCGCCGAGCAGGTGTTCCTGAACGCGCAATACCGTCCTGAGATGCAGGACGTCGACGTCGCCGAGGACATCTACTGCCACATCGCCGGGGTCGACATCGTGCGGGCCGGCGCGGGCGAGTTCTATGTGCTGGAAGACAACCTGCGGGTACCGTCTGGCGTGTCCTACATGCTTGAGAACCGCAAGATGTCGATGCGGCTGATGCCCGATGCCTTCGGCCGCATCAAGGTCGAACCGGTTGCCCACTACCCCGACCTGCTGCTGGACAACCTGCGCGAAGTCGCGCCGCACGGCGGCGACGATCCCACCGTGGTGGTGCTGACGCCGGGCATGTACAACTCGGCCTACTTCGAGCACGCCTTTCTGGCACAGCAGATGGGCGTGGAACTGGTGGAAGGCCAGGACCTGTTCGTCGAGCAGAACACCGTCTACATGCGCACCACCCGCGGTCCCCGCAAGGTCGACGTGATCTACCGCCGGCTGGACGACGATTTTCTCGATCCGCTGGCGTTTCGCGCCGATTCCGCGCTGGGCGTGCCGGGCCTCTTGTCGGTGTATCGCGCCGGCCGCGTCACACTGGCCAACGCCATCGGCACCGGCATCGCCGACGACAAGTCCACCTACCTGTATGTGCCCGACATGATCCGCTTCTATCTGGGCGAAGAGCCGATCCTGTCGAACGTGCCCACCTGGTGCTGCGGCCGGCCCGACGAACTGTCCCACGTCCTGGTCAACATGCAAAACCTGGTGGTCAAGGAAGTGCACGGCGCGGGCGGCTACGGCATGCTGGTCGGGCCGTCCGCCTCGCGCGCCGAGGTCGAGGCCTTCAGGGACCGCGTGCGCGCCAATCCCGGCAACTACATCGCCCAGCCCACGCTGGCGCTGTCCACCACGCCCACCTATGTGGAATCGGGGGTCGCGCCGCGCCACGTGGACCTGCGTCCCTATGTCCTGTGCGGCAAGGAGATCCGCACCGTGCCGGGCGGACTGTGCCGCGTGGCGCTGAGCGAGGGCTCGCTGGTGGTCAACAGCAGCCAGGGCGGCGGCACCAAGGACACCTGGGTGCTGGAGGACTGATCATGCTGAGCCGAACCGCCGACAACCTGTTCTGGATGTGCCGCTACACGGAGCGCGCCGAGAACACCGCCCGCATGCTGGACGTGAACCTGCAGATGTCGCTGTTGCCGCAGGACACGCGCACGCGCGAAGGCTCGTGGCTGGGGGTGCTGCGCATCTCCGAGCTGCAGGGCCTCTATCAAAGCAAGCACGCAACCATCTCGCCGCGCGACGTGCTGGAATACATGGTGCGCGACCCGGAGAACACCTCGTCGATCTATTCCTGCATGCGCGCCGCCCGCGAAAACGCGCGCGCCGTGCGTGGCAGTCTCACGACCGAAGTCTGGGAGACCTACAACACCACCTGGCTCGAACTCCTCAAGCACCTGCACACCGGGCTGCTCGAGCGCAATCCGGGCGAATTCTTCGAATGGGTCAAATTCCGCTCGCACCTGGCGCGCGGCGTCACGATCGGCACCATGCTGGAAGACGAGGCGCTGTACTTCATGCGCATCGGCATGCACCTGGAACGCGCGGACAACACCGCGCGCATGCTGGACGTGAAATTCCACGAGCGCGGCGGGGCAAGCGCGCAGGACGGCCGCGCGGAGGCGGCCGGCGCGGCCGTCGTGCAAAGCGAGTTCTACCGCTGGTCGGCGCTGCTCAGCTCCGTGTCCGGCCTGGAAATCTACCGCAAGGTGTACCGTGACGTGATCACGCCCGACCGCGTGGCCGAACTGCTGATCCTGCACGGCGACATGCCGCGATCGCTGCTCGCATCGATGCGGGCGGTGGCCGACGATCTGGCGCGCGTGTCGAACCAGCGCTCGACCGAGACCGAGCGCCGGGCCGGCATGCTGTGCGCGGAATTGCAGTACGGGCGCGTCGAGGACATTCTGACCGGCGGCCTGCACCGCTACCTGGACCGGTTCCTGGACCGCATCAACGACCTGGGCAACCGGATCAGCCAGGACTTCCTGGTGCCGCTGTCGGCATAACACGGAGACAGGCAATGAAGCAGATCATCACGCACGTCACGCATTACCGCTACACCGCACCGGTCAGCTACAGCATCCAGACCCTGCGCCTGACGCCGCGCGACGACGAACACCAGCGCGTGCTGCGCTGGAACATCGAGGCGCCGGGGGGGCTGGACAAGCAGGTCGACGCCTACGGCAACATCACGCACACCCTGACGTTGAACCAGCCGCACAGCGACATCGAGCTGCGCGTGTCCGGTCAGGTGCTGGTGGCGCCGCTTGTGCGCGGCGTGCTGGGCAGCGAGGACAGCCGGCTGCCCGTGCACGCCCACTGCGTGCAGACCCGGCTGACGCAGGCGGACGACACGATCCTGAATTTCGCGCGCGCGGTGCTGCCAGATGGGCTGACGACCTCGGACGATATCCTGACCCTGGCTGCCGCGATCCACGAGCGCGTGGCCTACGAGCCCGGCACCACGGACGTGACCACCGCCGCCAACCAGGTGCTGGCCCTGGGGCATGGCGTGTGCCAGGACCACGCCCATCTGTTCCTGGCCTGCGTGCGCGGCCTGAACGTCCCCGCGCGGTACGTCAGCGGCTACCTGTACACCACCGCCGAGCACGCCGCCAGCCACGCCTGGGCGGACGTCTGGCTGCCCGACGTGGGCTGGACCAGCATCGACATCACCAACCGTCAGTTCGCCTCGGAGTGCCACTGCCGGCTGGCCGTGGGCCGGGACTACGACTCGGCCTCGCCGGTGCGGGGCGTGCGCAGCGGTGGCGGCGAGGAATCCATGGAAATCAGCGTCCAGGTCCAGGCCGGCGCGCAGCAGTAAGCAGTAACATCCGCCCCGCCCGGCCGCAATACAATGCGGGGTGGTTCTTTCCTTTTTCCGATCATGACCTATTGCGTAGCTGCCCGCCTGGACGCCGGCCTGGTGTTTCTTTCCGACTCCCGCACCAACGCCGGCGTCGACCAGATCAGCGTCTTTCGCAAAATGACCGTGTTTGAACGGCCTGGCGAGCGCGTCATGGTCCTGATGACCTCCGGCAACCTGGCGGTCAGCCAGGCCGTGCTGAACGTGCTGACCCGCCAGCGCGAGGAGGGCGCGGACACCGTCTGGAACGCGCCCGACATGTTCGCGGCCACGCGCCTGGTTGGCGCGGCGGTTCGAGAGGTCTACCGCAGCGAGGCGACCGCGCTGCACGAACAGGGCGTGGATTTCAACGTCAGCATCATCTTCGGCGGGCAGATCGGCGGCGAATCCTGCCGCCTGTTCCAGGTGTATTCCGCAGGCAACTTCATCGAGGCCGGCGAGGAATGCCCGTATTTCCAGATCGGCGAGGCCAAGTACGGCAAGCCCATCCTGGACCGCGTGCTGCGACCCGACACGTCGCTGGACGAGGCCGCCAAGTGCGCCCTTATCTCCATGGATTCCACCCTGCGCTCGAACATCTCGGTGGGCCTGCCGCTGGACCTGCTTGTGTATGACGCCAATTCGCTGCGCGTGACGCACTTTGCCAGCATTGACGAGCACAACGAGTACTTCCGCATGATCCGCGGCACGTGGGGCGAACGGCTGCGCCAGGTCTTCGCCGAGATCCCGGATCCGCTGTGGACCAATCCCGACGCCCCCGGCTCGCTGGTGCCGCCGTCGCGCGTGCACCAGCCACTGCGCATGGAACCGGCCAACTCGGCACACGCTGCCTATACGACACCGCAGGTGCTGGCCGAAGACCCTGGCAAGGACCAGCCCAACTAAAGCGCCTCCCGCGCGGTTTGGAGCGCTGCCCAGGCCAGGATCTCATCCCGATTCCCATCCAGCTCCGGCACCGCCGCCGGCTGTACTGGCAGCGGCTTGGAGAACTTGACCGGAAACGCCACGCGGGGCCCGTCCGGCATATTGGCAACCACGCCCCGATGCCGTACGTGCGGATCGTCGAAGACCTCGTCATGCCGAAGCACGGGCGCCCACGGAATGTCGCGGCCGCGGAACACGCCTTCCCAATAATCCAGGTTGCGGCTGGCAAACAACGCGCGCAACCGGTCGTTCAGCGCCCGCTTGTCGCCCAGGCGTCCTGCCCGCGTCCGGTAGGCCTCGGCGGTCAGTTCGGGACAGTCCGGCGCAAGCGCCTCACAGAGGTTTTTCCAGAAGGCCTCTTCCAGGATGCCCAGTGCAAGATGCCGCCCATCGGCCGTCTCGAACACGTCGTTGTCGGGCATGACATGCGGCAGGTTGTCGATGGCCGCGCCGGCAGGGCCGTTCATCGCCTGCAGGGCCGGCGCCATCCAGGCGGTCAGCGCATCATGGATGGACACGTCCAGATGCTGGCCCACGCCCGAGACACGCGCGTCGTCGACAGCGGCCAGGATCGCCAAGGCGGCGTGCATGGCCGCGCAATAGTCCGATAGGCGCAATCGCGGACGCCCCATTACGTCGCGCACCTGCGATGGGACGGCCCAATAGCCCGACAGGGCCAGGTAGTTCACATCGTGGCCGGGTCGCTGCGCGTAGGGGCCTGTCTGGCCAAAGCCCGAAATCGAACACATCACGATGCGTGGATTGGCTTCTGCCAGGCGGGTGTAGTCCAAGCCCATCCTGGCCATGACGCCGGGCCGGAAGCCTTCGACCAGCACGTCGCTACGCGCCGCCAACTGCAGGAGCGTGCGCCGGTCTTCCTCGCGCGTGAAGTCCAGACAGATGGATTGCTTGCCGCGGTTGTACTTGGCAAACGTCTGCGCGCCCAGCTGGCGCGCCGTGTCGCCCTGCGGCTTTTCCACCTTGATCACGGTAGCGCCAAGCTGGCCGAGCAACATCGCCGTGTACGGGCCCGGGTGCAACTGGCCCAGGTCCAGCACGGTCAATCCGCTGAGATAGCCGCCGTCTCGGTTCATGCCAGGATCCCCTTGGCGATCGTATTGCGCTGGATTTCGCTGGTGCCGGTGACAATGCGGTAAAGGCGCAGGCGGCGGAATATGAACTCCACGGGATGGTTCTTCGTCACGCCGACGTTTCCGTGGATCTGCATGGCCTTGTCGGCAATGTCGAAGCAGCGTTCGGAGACGAACAGCTTGCACATGGCGGCCTCGTCCCGCACGTCTTCGCCCGCGTCGGCCTTCGCCGCCGTGGCAAGC
This sequence comes from Achromobacter sp., assembly GCA_032015805.1. Classification (GTDB taxonomy): domain Bacteria; phylum Pseudomonadota; class Gammaproteobacteria; order Burkholderiales; family Burkholderiaceae_B; genus Achromobacter. Next base: position 20,914 of record DALZRX010000012.1, on the reverse strand, counting down.
ACCATGTGCTCGCAGGCATACAGCGCGGTCCGCATGTCGGCCAGCATGTGCTGGATCGCCTGGAAGCGGCTGATCGGGCCACCGAACTGCTGGCGGTGCTTGGCGTAGTCCACGGCCAGCGTAAAGGCCTGGCGAGCCAGGCCGATCATCGTCGGACAATGCAGCAGCCGGTTCACGCTGATGCGGTTCATGGCGATCTTGAAGCCCTGCCCCGGCGCTCCGATCAGGTTTTTCCTCGGCACGCGGACCTGGTCGAACACGATGTCCGCGTCCACGTACTGGCCCGTCATCGGCACGCAGTCGTGCACAAGCCGCACGCCGGGGCTGTCCAGGTCGATGAATATCGCCGAGATGCCGTCGGGTCCTGCCTGCGGGTCAGTGACGCACATCGTGATGGCGAAGTCCGCGAACATCGACGCCGTGATGTAGTGCTTGGTGCCCGTGACGATGTAGTCGTCGCCGTCCTCGACCGCTGTGGTCTGCAGCCGGGTCGCATCAGAACCCGACTGCGGTTCCGTCATGGCAAAGCAGGCTCCGCGCTCGGCGTGGATCACGGGCATGATGTAGCGTTCCAGCTGATACGGGGTGGCATGGCGCACCAGATTGCCGATGCGCGACGGGCCGCCCCAATCGCCCAGCACATGCGGAAACAGGATGGCGCCGGACGCGGCGACGTCGTCCTTCAGCACGCATAGATCGCGATAGGACAGGCCCTGCCCGCCCAGTTCCATCGGAAGCTGAGGGCCATACAGTCCAAGCGCCCGGCACCGCTGCCATACGGATTGCACCAGGCTGCGCTCGAACTTGTCTTCGTAACCCAGGTTGAGCGACCGCTCCAGCGGAAGCAGTTCGTCCTGCAGGTATTGCTGCAGCCGCTCGCGCAGCTCGGCCAGCGTAAGGGGTGTGTCGTTGGGCATGATGTCTCCTGTCTCGGTAGTGCCCAGCTTGACAGCGCCAACCATCCTCATGATTATCTTTTCTTTGATCTTGATAACCGCGCGGAATCATGAGACTGGAAGATCTGGACTATTTCCTGGCCGTCGCCCGCCTGGGGCACGTGGGCCGCGCCGCGGACAGCATCGGCATCAGCCAGCCCGCGCTGACCAAGGGAATCCGCCGCCTGGAAGACGAACTGAAGCTGCAGTTGTTCCTGCGCACGCCCAAAGGCATGGAGCTGACCATCCCCGGCCGCGCGTTCTATCAACGGTCGGTCCAGGCCCGGCGCGAGCTTGACGACGCGATGCAGGAAGCCGGTGATCTGCACCGGGGCAGCATCGGGCAACTGCGTGCGGGCGTCACGCCGCTATTGGCCGAGCCGTTCTTCAATCCCGCCTGCATCGAATTGCTGTCGCAGCGGCCCGCCGCCAAGGTGCAGGTCATGGTCAGCCTGAACGATGCCTTGATACCCGCCCTGCGCCAGGGAGACCTGGACTTTGCAATCAGCTCGCTGTTCGAATCCGCCTCCGCGGCCGAATTCGATTGCGAACCGTTGTTTGCCGACCGGCTCTATGCCGCGGCGCGGCCGGGCCATCCCTTGCTGAGCGGCCGCAAGGTCCGCTTTGCCGACCTTGCTCCCTACAAGTGGATGCTGCCCGGCCCGCAAGCCGCCTCCAGGCGCTGGCTGGAAGCCCGATTCGAGCAGCACGGCTCGCCCCCGCCCGAGGTGACCATCGAATCCAACGCGTCCGTATCGAACCTGCTGAGCATCCTGCACGGCACCGACCTGCTGACGCTGGTCAGCGAGATGACCCTGTCGGCGCACGCCGGCCACGACCTGACCATCGTGCCGCTGGAGGACCTGACCTGGCATCGCCAGATCGGCGTGCTGACGCGGCGCAACAGCTATCAGTCGCCGCTGACCGGGCGGCTGTTGGAGATCCTGCGCCAGCATGCGCAGCGGCGCGCGCAGCCCAAGTGAGGCCTGCGCCACGCGGCATGTCCGCTATTCCGCCGTCAGGCCCAGCCGCTGAATCAGCGGTCCGTAGCGGGCCGATTCCTGGTCGATGAGCTTGCCCATGGCGGCGGGCGTGCCTGCGATGGACTTGAAAGACTGCGATTCCAGAGCCTGCACGACTTGCGGGTCGGCCATGACCCGGCGGATCGCCGCATTCAGGCGGTCCACCACGGCGGGCGGCGTGCCCTTCGGCACGGCAATGCCCGCCCAGCTTCCGCTGTCGAAGCCTGCGTAGCCCAGTTCGGCGATCGACGGCACGTCAGGCAGGGACGCCGCCCGCTGCTCGCTGGTGACGGCCAGCGCGCGGATTTTCCCCGACGAAATGAATGGCATGGCGGGCGCGACGGCCACGATGCCCACGTCGATCTGTCCGCCGGCCAGGTCGTTCAACGCGTTGCTGCCGCCGCGGTACGGCACGTGGACGGCATCCAGGCCGAAGTGCTGCTTGATGGTCTCGAACGTCAGGTGCATGGACGAGCCCACGCCCGGGCTGCCATAGCTGAGCTTGCCCGGATGGGCCTTGGCGTACGCCTGCAGTTCGGCGAACGTCTTGATCGGTAGCGCGCTGTTGACCAAAACCACGTGGGGCGCAATGCTCAAACCCGACACCGGCGCAAGGTCGGCGATCGGATCGAACGTCAACTTGGGCGACAAATGCTTTGCGATCGCAAAGTTGCCGCCATATTCAAGCAGGGTATAGCCGTCTGCCGCCGCGCTGGCGACTTTGCCGCCGCCCAGATTCCCTCCGCCTCCCCCAACGTTCTCGACGATGATGGTCTGCCCCAGCTCCTTGCCCAACGGCACCGACACCAGCCGGGCGATGTAGTCGAACTGCCCGCCCGCCGTGAAGGGAACGATCAGGCGTATGGGCTTTTCGGGGTACTTGGCCGCCGCGTCCGCGGCGTGCGCTGGCGCGACGGCGGCCAGGCCTGCCAAGGCGAGGGTCGCCTCGGCCACGCGACGAACCGCCTTCACACCCAACCGAAAATTTCGTTTGTCCACTGCTGTCTCCTGGTTCTTGTCGGGGTCCGACCGCCGCCTCCCCTTTGGCATAGAGGTAACCCAACGCCCGGCGCCGCGTCATGCCGCACCCGGTGAACTTCATAACGCACTGGAATCGCGTCGGCGCGATAACGCAGCGGCATGAGGTTTTGCATCCCGGTTATGCGGCCGTGCGCCGCGCCGCGCAGCATAGCGGCAAGCCAAATTCGAAACGGAGCTGTCATGAACCAAGGCCGATACACAACCCGCAATGCGCGCTACTGGCGCGACCGTCCCGCCATCATTTTTGGCGACCGCAGCATAAGCTTCGGTCAGCTGGAGACCCGTTCCAATCGACTGGCCAATGCGCTGCTCGGGCTGGGCCTGACCAAAGGCGACCGCGTCGCCATCCAGGCCTGGAATTGCCCTGAAATCATCGAACTGGAATGCGCCCTTTACAAGGCGGGACTGGTCAAGGTGGCCTTGAACGCCCGCCTGTCTCCGCAGGAGATGGTGGACTCCGTCAACAACGCGCAGGCCGCCGTGTTTATCGTGGATCCGGCGCATCTGGACGACGCCGAGGCGAACCGCGGCGCCTTCGAAACCGTTCGCCACCACGTTGTGACCGGAAGCCGGGATGCAGGCGATTGGCGGTCGTACGAACGCCTGCTGGACGCCGCCGCCGACCGCAACCCAGACGTGCCCATGCAGCCGCAGGACTTGGCGGTCCTGCATTTCACATCGGGGTCAACCGGCAAGCTGAAGGCTGCCATGCAGACGGTCGGCAACCGCTTGGCGTCGCTGCGCAAAGTCGTAATGGGCCGCATGCGCGCGAATCCGGGCGAAGTCCTGGCGTTGGCCGGGCCGATCACGCACGCCAGCGGCATGTTCATGCAACCGTTCCTGTTTCAGGGCGGCACCATCGTGCTGCATGACCGCTTCGAGCCCGAGGCCTTTCTTGCGTCCGCCGCCCGCCACCGCGCCGCCTTCAGCTTCATGGTGCCCACGATGGTCAACATGCTGATCGCGCATCCGAACCTGCATCGCCATGATCTGTCTGCACTGCGGCAGATTTCCTATGGCGGCGCGCCGATGGCTCCGGCACGCATCCGAGAAGCCTGGGAAGCGTTGGGACCAAAGCTCAGCCAGGGCTATGGCGCCGGCGAGACGACCGGCGGTCTCGTTCTGCTCAGTGCGCTGGATCACGCCGATGCGATGGCGCGCCATCCAGAGCGCCTGCTGTCCTGCGGCCGGCCCTTCGGCGAAAGCGAAGTCCGGCTGGTCGATGACGACGGCCAGGAAGTGGCGCCCGGCGAAATCGGCGAAATTGCCGTCAGCGGTCCGGACGTCTTTGCCGGCTACTGGCAAGAGCCGGAACTGTCGACGCAGGCGCTGCGCGACGGTTGGCTGCATACGGGCGACCTTGCGCGCACCGACGACGAAGGCTTCATGTACATCGTCGACCGGAAGAAGGACATGATCATCTCGGGCGGCTTCAACATCTACCCGACTGAAGTCGAACAGGCGCTTTACCAGCACCCCGCCGTTTACGAAGCCTGCGTGTTCGGCGTGCCCGACAAACTGTGGGGCGAATCCGTCAAGGCGATGATCGTCCTCAAGCCCGGTGAAACGGCCACTCCGGCCGACCTCATCGAGCATTGCCGCCAGCAACTGGCCGACTTCAAAAAGCCGCGGAGCGTCGAACTGCTGACGGAACTGCCGAAAAACGCCAACGGCAAGGTCGCAAGAAAGCAGATGCGGGATGCATTCTGGGTCGATGAGGAACGCAAGGTGGGCTGATCGCAGAAGCGATCAACCCTTGTCCGCTGCCCGCCTCCCGGGCAGAGCCTAAATCGAGCGCCTCGGTGTTCGGGCATGACAAGCATGCGGCGCGCGGGCGGCACCTCGCGCGTCAGCGCCGCTCGAACTTCGGCGTGCGCTTTTCTTCAAATGCCTTGCGGCCTTCCTTGGCGTCGGCGGTGGCGAAGCAGATCGCCTGCAGATCGCGCTCGTATTCCACGGCCTTCTCAAGCGGCATCGACAGCGCGGCGCGCAGATTGACGCGTGCCGTCTCGGCAGCGATAGGCGCGCGCGAGGCGATGGTGGCGGCAAGCGCCTGCGCGCGCTCGCGCAACTGCTCCTGCGGGACCACCTCGCTCACCAGGCCCCAAGCCAGCGCCTGCTCGGCGCGGATGGGATCGCCGGTCATCACCATCAGTGCGGCGTTGCTCGGGCCGATCGCATGGACGAGCTGCGCCGTCATGCCGCCGCCGCCGATCCAGCCCAGCTTGATCTCGGGCGCGCCCAGGCGCGCGTTGTCGGACGCGATGCGGATATCGCAGGCCAACGCCATCTCCAGGCCGCCGCCGAAGGTATAGCCGTTGATCGCCGCAATCGTGGGCTTCTTCAACATGCGCACGCAGTCGCAGTAGTCGCGCCGATTACGGAAGTCCCAGGGCGTGGCGTAGCGGTCAAGCTCGGTAATGTCCGAGCCGGCGCAGAAGGCCTTGGGGCCCGCGCCCGTCAGGATCACCGCGCGCACTTGCGAGTCGGTATTGCATTGCTCCACCGCCGCGATCAGCAGGTCGGCCATCTCGGGCGTCATCGCGTTCAGCTTCTCGGGACGATTGAGTTCGATGATGGCGACATGGCCATCGATACTGAGATTGACGAGTGCGCTCACGTTGAAATCCTTATGCGGCGGTGTGCTTGGGGGTGGCGGCCAGGCTGGCCTGGAAACGCTGCGTCAGGCCGCGCGCCAACGTGTGGGAGGACGCGCGGGCGGCGACGCCGTCGCGCAGGAACTGCGAGGCCTCGGCCTGGAAGGCGATGTAGCCGTCGTGCCGCGGCCGGATCGAGGCGGCTTCGAGCGTGCGGGCCGTGTTGGCATAGAAGCTGCCGCTCGCCGCATTGACGTTCGCATCGGCCCAACTGCCGCGATGGCTTGGCTGTCCTTCGTGCTGCGGGATGAAGCGGCTTTGGGTGTCGCCTGCGAGCAACCACAACAGATGCGCGCGCAACGCCGGCCCCACGCTGCAGCGCCGCGATATCGCAATGCCGGTGCCGCCGAGGATCGAGCCCGGC